>JAADYW010000263.1 GCA_010092845.1 Chloroflexota bacterium | reverse complement strand
TACGAGACTGTCACCTATGCATGGACCCTTGAACTCGACGGTGACGTCGTCGCGACGGGTGATAGTGAGCGTTTCGATGTGAGTTACAGCGAAAGCGGCGACTATGTCGTGAAGGTCGTCGTCACCGCCGACGACACCGAATGCGAACACTCCGCGAATGTCTCGGTTGAAGTTCCCGATATCGAGTGTGAAATCACGGGACCACTCGCCCTCCTGCCCAATACAGAGCAGGAATACACGGGCATTGTAAACAATCTACTGGAACGCGAGCCGGAACTGAGCTGGCTGCTCGATGGCACGCCGGTGGGGTCCGATTTCTCCTTTAGCCAGACCTGGGAAGAAGGCGACTACACACTGAGCTTCAAGGCAGCGGTCGATGGCGCCGAGTGTGAAGCCTCCATCGATATCAAGGTTTCTGGCGATCTGACCTGCGAGCTGGACGGCCAGTTTGAGGTTATCCCTGGCGAGGCGGTAACCTATAGCTTGCTGGTTGACGGCTTGCTTGACCGCGAACCGACCTATGAATGGTACGTCGACGGTGAGCAGGTTGACGCAGACGGCACCAGTTACAGCGTCGCCTGGGAACCGGGTACACACACCATCCGTGCAGTCGTCACCACTGAAGATGGTGCGATCTGCGAAGCCACTGGCGACCAGACCATTGAGGCCAACTACTCCGACGTTGCCTGTAACATCAACGTTGACGGCTCGATTGCGCCTGGAGAACGTGGGATCGATGCCAATGTCGGGAACCTTGAAGGCCGCGATGTCCTTGAATACCGCTGGTACGTCAATGGCGAGCTGGTTCCCGGCCAGACCGGACCGACCCTGGTCTATGACTGGCAGCCCGGCACGTATGATGTGCGCTACGAGGTCGTCACAGATGACGAGGAGTCTCACTGTGGCAATAGCGGCTCAATTACGATCACCGTCGAATGGCCAGACCTGGTCTGCCGCAGCCCTCGTGGCAGCAGCCAGCCCTATGTTGGCCAGACCATCACCTATGAACCCAACATCCGGGGTGATGCTGATCGCGAGCTGACCTACAGCTGGACGCTGACCGATACCACGACCGGCGAGGTTGTTGCCAGCGGCACAAGCGAAACACTGCCCTACACGTTTGATGTTCCCGAAGGCACATATCGCCTTGAATACACCGTAACCGCAACCACTGAAGATGGCTCTGGTGATGACGAATGCAGCCGGGGCAAGAACATCACAGTGCGCGAAGCTGAATTCACCTGCCGCGATCTCCGTGCCATCGGCGACAATCGCTCGGGCCAGTTCATCGGCACCCCGCTATATCCGCAAAATGCGTATACTTACGAAGCACGTGCCCGGAACCCGCAGAATCTCCCGCTGACCTTCACCTGGAGCACGGGCCAGACCGGTACAGGTACGCGTTCCCACAGCATTAACCATAGCTGGGGCTCAGATGGCATCTACACGCTAAACGTGACCATCAGTAGCGCGGAGGGCATCGGCCATAGCTGTGATATGTCGATCCTGATCCGCTCTGGACGGCTGAATGTCAACTTCCAGCTTGATCAATCCACCGTGCAAATCGGCGATGAGGTCTGTGTCGACAACACCACCACCTACAATGGCGACACGGCACCCACCTACACCTGGACCTATCCAGCAGGTGCGGAACCAGCCAACGTGGCCACCGATGTTGAGGAACCGGGTTGCTTCACGTTCTCAGAAGCTGGTAGCTACACTTTTGAGCTCTTTGGTGAGTTGAATGGCCTCGAAGGCCAGCGCTCACGGCGTGTGACGGTGGTAGCACGTCAGGAGATCAGCGCCCAGGCGAACCCCGAGGTTGCCATCGTCAACCAACCGATCACCTTTACCGCCACCGGTACCCAGCTATTTGAAGATAGCTATCTGTGGTACCTACCCGGCCTGGCCAATCCAGTTCGCGGCCAGTCAGTACAATACGCCTTCAGCGAGGCGGGCACCTACACCGTGCGGGTCACGGGTGAAGGTGAACTTGGCGTGATCGAGGCAACGGTCGAAGTCACGGTCAGCGAGAGCGCCGAGATCCGCGCAGCTTTCGATCCCAATACCTGGTCGGCGCTGGCACCGGCTGAAATCTGCTTCACTGATGGTAGCGAGCAGGCCGATCAAATCAACTCCTGGCAATGGGATTTCGGCAATGGGATAACCTCAAACGAGCAGAATCCGTGCGTGACCTACACCGAAGCCGGCGAATGGCCCGTTACCCTCGAGGTAACCAATATCTTCGACATGACCGCGCGGGCCACCAATATCGTGCGCACCTATGATGTCGCGGCCAGCACCGGCTCAATCACGATCAGCATCGAGCCAGGCGGCCGAGTCTGCTTCGGGGCTCAGCTGGAGGGCGACTACACGATTGGCAACTGGAACTTCGGTGATGGTGTTACCAGCAGCGAGACAGCACCATGCCACACCTACGAGGAAGATGGCGATTATCTCGTGGCGCTGACCTATACAGACGGCGAGCTCGAATACGAGATTGTCCGCCAGATCACGGTCCGCATCTTCACGACGGAGGAACTGCCGAATCTCAAGATTGAAGCGCTGTGTGTTGTTGTCGAAGAGGGGGCTGCACCGCAGGCGTCCTTCACGATTACCAACACAGGTGGCGATATGACCAACCCAGATGTTGCCAATCTGAGCAACGGCGAGAGCTTCGAATTCCAGTTGGTGGCAGATGAGAGCGTCACCTTCGAGACCGATGGGAACCAGTCCCTGACGCTTACGCTGCGCGACAGCCAGAAGACGGTATCGCTAGAGCCTTGCTTCGAGGCTTCTGAGATCACGATCAGCAGCACTTGTAACCTGGAAGATGGCTCGGGGATCTTCACGATCACCAATCTCGGTGGCGATATGTCGGTTTCCGGTGACGTGGTCATGTACACGATCACCAATGCTGCCGGCGATGTTGTTCAGATGGACGATGCACTGGTCCTCGCTGAGAACCAAACATTCGAATACAGTGTTCCGCAGGTGGTGGATCCGCTGACCATGACGGTAAGCCTCAACGAAGAACCTGTCGGTACCACCACGGCCCAGGAGTGCTGGAGTGAGACACCGACACCGGAAACGCCAACCGACACCCCGACGCCTGAGGATACCCCCACCGGCACCCCGGTCAGTGAAGTGCCGCCCTGTGGTGAAACCACAACCGGCCCGGATGGCTTCCCGGTTATCGACATGGACCCGACCTATTGCGAGGACACGCCCCTGGCTCGCGACACTTGGAATCCGATCACCATTGGTGAGGCTGTCTGCCCTGATTGGCTGGTCTATCACACCAATCAGACCGGTGACTGGGAAATCTTCCGGCTGGGTGGCGACGAGCGCTTCGGCGATGACAACCCCAACTTGTCGCAGGGTGAGGGCGAACGTATCCATGACTTCGCGCCAAGCCGTTCGCCAGATGGGGCCTGGATCACGTTTGCCAGTATCCGCGATGGCAACTGGGAAATCTATGTCGCGCCGGTTGATAACGTTGACTCTGACAACCAGATCCAGCGCGTGACCTACAACACCCTGGCAATTGATGTTGATCCGGTATGGTCACCAGGTGCCAGCTACGACGGTGGCAGCCTCATCGTCTATGAATCCGCGCGCGATGGTCAATGGGAACTCTACATGCTCGATGTCCGGACGGGTGTCGAGACCCGGTTGACCGATCACCCCGCCAATGACCTGAATCCGTTCTGGTCACCTGATGGCACCAAGCTCGTCTACCAGAGCGACCGTGATGGCTTCTGGCAGATCTACGAGCTGGATCTGACGAACCTGGACGAAAACGACATCCCGGTGAGTACCCTGATCAGCGATGGCATTGGCGATGACCACGACCCGATGTACTCGCATGATGGTGAACAGGTCTTGTTCCGCTCCTATCGTGACGGTGACAACAGTGTGATCTACGTGATGGATGCCGACGGTGAAAACGTCGAGCGCATCTCCGACCCGGCGGGCGATGCTACCAATCACGCCTGGGCACCGGATGACTCGCTCGTGGCCTATCAATCTGATCTCGATGGCGACCTGGACATTTATGTCTACGAATTTGCCAGCGAGGAGGATCGTAAGGTCACCGACAATGACGTGGCTGATTACGCGCCAACCTGGCGCTGTGGCTCAACGACGGTGGTCTTCAGCTCTGATGTCGACTCGACAGAAGAAAACGTCGACCCCAACATCTTCGAGACGCCGGCCACGCCGATAACCGATGATCCGATCGTCGTTGAGGATGAGGCCGTCCGCCTGACGACATCCGAAGAAATCGACTACTACCCGCAGAACTCGCCGGCCGAGGAAAATGCCAGCCGCCAGGGCTCGCTGCCAACGCCGCCAAAGAACAAGTAGTCGTCATATTCTTACCCACCAGTCTCTTGGCCGCCCCCAGCGCTTGGGGGCGGTTCTTCTTTTGGCGCCGCTAACCAAAGTAGAGGGTTTAGAGCGCACTGACTTTGGGTGTTAGAATCGGATAAGATGTCATGCAAACCATTTGACAAAAGACAGCCATCACGTTAAATTGCCTTTAACATGATGAATAGCTGTGCTTAGGGGAGCTTGGGCTAGCCAGGCTGAGAGGGTATCGATAGAGCGATACCGACCCTTTGTACCTGAACCGGATAATACCGGCGGAGGGAGATGGCAACGCGTGTTAATTGATACACGGGAAATATCAAACCACTCCCCTAGAGAGTGGTTTTTTTGATGAATACCATCATCGTCGCCAACGGCAACATCCGCGCCGGCGAGGCCCTGAAACAGACGGTTGCAACTGCCCATGAACACGGGGCCTATGTGATCGCCGCTGATGGCGGGGCAGGACATGCGCTGGCGCTGGCGCTGCAGCCGGATCTGGTCGTCGGCGACCTCGACTCTATTGCTGCCCCCGCCTTGCAGCAGCTTGAGGCGCAAGGGGTTAGGATTGAGCGTTTTCCAAGCGAGAAAGATGAGACCGACCTGGAGCTGGCACTACTCGAGGCAGTTGCGCGTGGAGCAACCCAGGTCCGGATCATCGGCGCGATTGGAGACCGGCTCGACCAATCCCTGGCTGCGATCTACCTGTTGTCACTATCCCAACTTCGCGCTACGGATGTCCAACTGATCGATGGTGATCAGTCAACATGGCTCATCCAGCCAGGCCACCATGCGATTCCAGGCGAGGTTGGTGATACTGTATCGCTAATCCCCTTCAATGGTGACGCCGGGGGGATCACAACCACTGGGTTGCAATATCCTCTACGAAACGAAATGCTGAGCACAGGCCCGGCACGCGGTATCAGCAATGTAATTGTTGCCGAAGAAGCCGCCGTTGATCTAGCGAGTGGTCAACTGCTGGTCATCCATACTATTGGCCAAGCCAAATAAGGAGATCCAATGTCTGAAACACGAACTGTCACTGTCAGTGTACAGGTATTGCCACTGACCGAATCCCCGTATCCTGTTGTCGATCGTGCCATCGCTGCAATCAAAAGCACCGGGATCAAGCATCTGGTTACGCCAATGGAAACCGTCATGGAAGGCACCCTAGAGGATTGTCTGGCAGCGGCGCGGGCGGCCCACGAGGCGTG
>JAADYW010000262.1 GCA_010092845.1 Chloroflexota bacterium | reverse complement strand
GTGTATGCGGCTGGTGCTGACGGAACGGGCTGGGTGTCAGGCCAGGTTGTTGATGTGAGCGGAAATCTGAATGACCTTCCGGTTGTTGAGGGCCCACCCGAGCCATCCCGCCCCTCAGAAGCAGGCGCACCGGATGCTGAACCTGACGAGGCCAGCACTGGGCCTAGCTCTGCGGGAAGTGTCGGGCCCGTTGATCCTGCCGAATTGCCCGATAACTTCACCCTGGACTATAATGCGCTACCTGACATCGAGAACTACTCGTATGAATTGGCGATCGCAATTAGTGGCTCCGGGGATGGCGACCCGTACCAGAGTCTGATCCGCCTTGAGTATGCTCGTGCCAACTCGACGAACCAGACTCGCTTCACCCTTGACGTTACAGGGGCGTTCATGGATCAACTCGCAAGCGAGGACCTGGCTTTCCTCGAATCCTTCTTGCCAGCGACGGTTGGCAACAGTGGCGACCAGGGCTACTTCTATTCCTCCACTGATGACCTGTGCTTCGATCTGGGCGACGATGCGACGCTTAGCGAGGTTGAGGCGCTCAGCGAGGAATTGAGGGCTCTCATTGACAGTGGCGAACTATTCTTCCTGGACATCTTGCCGGAGGATGCTGTCTTTGGTGTCGTTGATCAGAGCGGTCTGGTGGGTATTCCCGGCGTGCACTATCAGCTTCTTGGTACCCAGGATGGCGATGAAATCACACCCATCGACGAGCTCAAGCTGGATCTGTGGTGGACACCTGACGAAGGCCTGCTGTACGGCTACCGTTTCGAACTGCAAATTGAGCCTGACTTCTACTTCTTGTACCGAGATGTGCTGGCCGAACTCGATGCTGACCTTGGAAACTTCAACACGTTCGATGGTACGCTGACGTTTTACCTGTTGCCCCGCTCCTCGGGGCAGGCGGCGTCAGAAGCGGCCGCTCCGCCCGCAGCCTGCGACTATTTCATCGACTCTGAGTAAGCAAGACCCCACAATGCCGTCCGGGGCGTCTCATTGAGGCGTCCCGAACGGCGATTTGCCCCGATTGCCCGCTTAGCGCCGCGCGATTTTGCCGTATTCATTGATTGCATGTGTTTCGTGCGTCTTGGCATTATTCTTAGCAATCACTGCGTGCGCCTGGCGAATCAGGAGCTCAGTATCAAGCCCCGCAGCCAGGCACATGCCGATAGCGGTTACAAACACATCCGCCGCTTCCTCAGCAATATGCTGGTGGTCCAAGCCCTCTTCGGTGGCTTCGATCAGCTCTGCAACTTCCTCCTCAAACACCCGCTTTACAATTGAGTGTTGAGGTGTTTGCCCGAATCGCTCATACAAGGCTTGAGTTGATTGAATCAAGTCTCTGAGTGTGTCCGCCATGTGCTCCTGCCTTTTGGTTTCCTAGGATGAAAAAAAGCTCCGCTATTCTAGAACATATGTTTCGTGCTGGCAACCGTTGCCTTGCCGCTGTTGGCGGCAAATGTGCTATAATCGCACACGTGTTCGCAAATAGACAACAGGGTGGTACCCATGTCCGAAGACTCCACATGCCCGCTTCTTGTTCTGGTTGATGGCCATGCCCTGGCATACCGTAGCTATCATGCGCTCAATGCAACAGCCTTCACAACCAGTACCGGTGCCTCTACCAATGCCATTTACGGTTTCACCCGTAAAATCCTTGAGATTCTGGAAGAAGGCCCCGCTTACTTCGCCATTAGTTTTGATCGTGGTCTGAGTGGCCGTGAGATCCTGTTTGAGGACTACAAAGCGACTCGGGAGAAGATGCCCGATGACCTCAACTGGCAGATCGAGCAAATTCAGGATCTGGTCCGTGCCTTTAATATCCCTGTTCTTGCGCTGGATGGCTATGAAGCGGACGATGTTATCGGCACGGTTACCAAGCAGGCGGAAGCGCTTGGCTGTGATGTGCGGATTGTAACCGGTGACCGTGACCTTCTCCAGTTGGTCTCCGAACACACGACGGTCCAGCTTCCCAAACGCGGAGAAGCAGATGTGACCTATGATTTGGCAGGATTTGACGCGCTCTACAATGGGCTTTCACCAGGACAACTGACAGATCTCAAAGGCTTAATGGGCGATAGCTCTGATAACATCCCGGGGATCAAAGGCATTGGCCAGAAAACCGGTGAAAAACTCCTGGCTGCCTATGGCAACCTTGAAGGGATTTACGAACACCTTGGAGAAATTAAGGGCGCGCAGCACCAGCGGTTGTCCGAAGGGCGTGAGGTGGCTTTTCTGAGCCGGCAACTGGCCACGATCCAGCAGGATGTGCCCATCACGTTGAGTCTTGATATGTGCGTCACTCACGATTACAGCCTGGCAGATGTGGATGCGATTTTCGAACGCCTGGAATTCCGTACGCTGCGCCGGCGCCTTCACCAACTTATTACCGGCCGGGATTAGGTGTAACTTCCTGAACCAGTGTATACGCCTCTCACTGAGCCACATGTTTATGTCACCGTAGTCGACACCTTAGAAAAACTCGCGGCTCTGGTTTCCTTGCTGGAGGCGGCCACAGTTATCGCATTTGATACGGAGACAACGGGGCTCGACAAGATGAGCGCGAACCTGGTCGGGATATCGCTAGCGATCGAAGCTGAACACGGCTACTATATCCCGGTGGGGCATATCTCCTCTGAGGCCCCAGACGGCACCACTGAGGGCGCTCCGCCGACGACGACACCGGATGAGCCAGCGCCAGCGGATCAGGGCAACCCGGAGCAAGCCATGCTCTGGGATGCGCCACCACCACCTCAGCTCTCGCTTGCCAGCGTAATCGAGGCACTGCGTCCGGCCTTGACTGCTCCTGCGATCCCCAAAATCGCCCACAATGGCAAGTTCGATCTCATCATCTTGCGGCGCTATGGCATTGATGTGTCGCCAATCCAGTTCGATACCATGATCGGTGCATGGCTGGTCCAACCTGAAACCACCCCCATGGATCAGAAGACTGGGTTGAAGCAGGTTGTCAAAGATCGGCTTCAGTACGAGATGACCGATATCGAAGCGCTTATCGGCAAGGGACGCAAACAGATCACGATGGCGCGCGTTCCGATCGAGGCGAGTGCGAAGTATGCCACTGCGGATGCCGCGCTGCTCATTCCCCTACGTGAAAAGATTAGCCAGGACATAGCTGCTAACGCCGCTACAGAGCGTCTTTTTGAGCAGATTGAAATGCCCCTGGTACCGATCGTCGCCGATATGGAGATGCATGGCGTGCTGCTCGATTTGCCCTATCTCGAGGTTTTAAGTGATGAGCTGTCGGCCCGATTGGCGGAAATTGAGCGTAGCATCTACGTGACCAGTGGGCGGGATGGCTTCAATATCAACAGCACCCGCCAGCTCGCTGAGGTCCTCTTCGATCATCTTAAGCTCTCTACCCAGCGCTTACGCAAGACCAAAACCGGGCACTATTCATTGACAGCTGATGTGCTTGAAAGTCTGAAAAAAGAGCATGACGTTGTGCCGCTGATTCTCGAATATCGCCAGGTGACCAAGCTCCTATCCACTTACGTGGATGCCCTGCCGAAATTGGTCAATGCTCAGACAGGCCGCGTGCACACCTCCTTCAACCAAACCGGAGCGGCGACGGGACGGTTTTCATCCAGCGAGCCTAACTTGCAGAACATCCCCATTCGCACCGAGGAAGGACGCCGTGTACGCCAGGCATTTATCGCTCCCGCAAACCACGTTTTGCTTTCTGTCGATTACTCGCAGATTGAACTGCGCATCCTGGCGCACTTTTCAGGGGATGAAGCTCTGATTGAAGCCTTTGCGCAAGGGCAGGATATCCACGCCACCACAGCCGCTGCCGTTCACCGGATCCCGCTTGATACCGTTAGCTTCGAGCAGCGTAGCTTTGCCAAGGCCGTCAATTTTGGGCTGATGTACGGGATGAGTGCTTTCCGCCTGGCTCGGGATTCCGATCTCACGCTGCCGGAAGCGAACGATTTCGTCGAAGCCTATTTTGACCGCTTCCCCGGGGTGAAGGCTTACCTGGACCAGAGCCGTGAACAGGCCACTGAACAGGGCTATGTCGAAACCTTGCTCGGTCGACGACGCTACTTTCCGGCGTTACAGGAACAAAGAAGAGAACGCACCAATGCGGTTACACGCCAACGTGCAGAGCGCGAAGCCATCAATATGCCCATACAAGGGACGGCTGCCGATATCCTCAAGATCGCGATGCTCAATCTGGCCCGTCGCTTAGAAGCAGAGCATTGGAAAGCCCGGATGATTATCCAGGTGCACGACGAGCTGGTACTGGAGGTGCCTGAGGATGAGCTGGATAGCGTGGCCCATGTGGTGATTGAGACAATGGAATCTGCGTTGGAATTACGCGTGCCACTCGTTGCCGACGCCAAATATGGCCGGAATTGGCACCACCTCGAACCGCTGAAACGTGGCGACATAGCAGGTTAGGGCCCACTCTGAGAAAAAGTCTGCGCCAGTTACTTCTGGTGCAATCCTAGCTTCTCTTAAGTATAATTTTGACTATATATATCTCAAATAAGGAGGCGATGATGCTCAATGAGAAGATGGAAGCTGCGCTCAATAAACAGATTAACGCCGAACTCTATTCCTCGTACGTTTACCTGGCGATGGCTGCTCATTTTCATGGCCTGAACCTCGAAGGTTTTGCCAACTGGATGCGGATCCAGGCCCAGGAAGAGAACATGCACGCGATGAAGATCTTCGACTTCATCTATGAGCGCGGCGGCAACGTACGTCTGATGGCGCTGGAGGCTCCACCTAACGAGTGGGACTCTCCGCTGGACGCCTTTCAGCAGTCCTATGAGCACGAGCGGAAGATCAGTGGCATGATCGATGAGCTCGTCAATCTTGCTCTCGACATCAAAGATCACGCTACCTGGAACTTCTTGCAATGGTTCGTGGCCGAGCAGGTCGAGGAAGAGGATAACGCCAACCGGGTTGTTGAGAACTTGAAGCTAATTGGTGATAACTCAGCCGGATTGTTCATGCTGGATCGCGAGCTGGCCCAGCGCCAGCCCGAAGCTGAAGCCGGTGAAGATGGGGGCGGTGAGTAGTTGTATTCTCTGTCTGTGTAGGTAGCCCTTGAGGCTACTACGTACCTGGTGATTCTAGCCCGCCGCTGCTTACTCTAGGGCGATAGCACTTCTGAGCATTGGCGGGCTTTTTTACTTTTCCCTAAGCCTTATTCTTGAGGCGTTGGCAGCCCACACTCCCTAAAGGCAGTGATGAAGTCATCCGGGAACACCTGATTCGAGTCGACTTCCTGGCGCAATAGATAGCCCTGGCGTAGTGGCTCAGCCGCTAAATCGCACTGTTGTAACCGGAAATAAGAACGGCCCAGCAGGTACCAGTCGTAGGGATTGGTAGAACCAAGTTCTGTGGCCAGGCTCAGGTAATCGATGGCTTGGTTGTAGCGGTTATAGGTAAGCGCCTGTATCCACCCCAGTTGCGATAGACAAGTGATGTAGTCGGGATCAACATCCAGGCAGCGGGTGAACATCTCTGCCGCTTCCTCGACCTGGCCCTCACGATAGCGGTATGAGCCAAGTTGTGCCAGCAGTGTGGCATCACGCGGGGCGGTCGTAAGGCTATCCTCAAGCAACTCGAAGGCTTCACCACGATACTCATCACCATTTGGCTCGATGCTGGCCAGCAAGAAATAGACATCGGCCATTTCGATGGCGATGTAGGTATGGGATGGCATTGCTTGGCGGGCGATGGTATAGGCCTCGAGCGCGCCCTCAAAATCATTGGCTGTGGTGTAGAGATACCATCCATAGTTGCGGTAAACCTGGGCGCGCGTTTCATTGTTCACACCCGGGGTCTCCAGCAGTTGAACCGCTTCAGTCAGGCTCGTCTCGGCGAGTTCAGGGCGCCCCAGATTGCGATAGATATTGCCCAGATGCGTCTTGGCAATGACCGAATTAGGGTTGATCTCGAGGGCGCGTTGGGCGGCGGCCAGCGCCAGATTATGTTCGCCAGACCAGTCAAGCGCCATCGCTTTGACCGCCCAGCCTTTCTCGGATTGCGGGTCCGCCGCAATTGTCTGGTTGGCCATTTCCAGTGCTTCTTCGAGCCGTGCTTCGTTCTCACCGCGGCTGGAGGTCACCACCAGGGTATAGGCGATACGATAATGTAGATCAACATCATTTGGGCGGCCCGGCAACGCAGCTCCGCAGACATCTATCACGGCCTGCAAATCACCTACCAGGTAGGCGTTGTCGCAGTCGATCATCTCCTGGCGAACATCGGGAGTGGCGGTCGGTTTTTCCGGAAACATATCCGCCCGCACTGACTCCACACGATCAGCGACGGAATCGGCCATCCCTGATGCGCTATCCTGGAAAGGGTCAGGATTCTGTAACATTGCATAGGCAATGCCAGCCATCACAAAGGTAAAGATGAAGAGCCACACTACCCGGCCAGAGATCAGCCGTCGGGGTTGGCGCTTGCGTGGCCGGTACTTCTTGGGAACACGTAACTGCATCGTCCCCCAATCCAAATAAATACCATTACGTTCTCGGGGTGTTGGCGCTGGGGGGGGGACAGTGGGAACATCACTGCTCGAGTAGTTCTCGTCAACCTGGGCGCACAACTGCATCCCTTCCAGAG
>JAADYW010000261.1 GCA_010092845.1 Chloroflexota bacterium | reverse complement strand
GCGGGTCTTGGTGATGGCGCCCACCCGAACTCCAACCAACCCAACGCCCAATCACCTGACCCGCCCCATCCCTCAACGCCCGCGCTTCACTCAACAACCGTCCCCCGCGCCCCTGGCCAACAACCTATCTCCCCGCAAACCCAATCACCTGACCCGCCCCAATCCAACGCCGCCCACTCGTTTGCCACACACCTTGGCAGTCAGTGGGCGAAGTCTGTGGGAAACAAACTCCCCCTGCCGACGCCAGATCATTGCGCTCCGGGTTATTTGCTGGTTTGACACTCTACTCCAGTTTGGCGAGAGTTTGTCCGATGAGTTCTTCGGGGACACCTGGGACGAAGAACTGTAGTGCGACATCGCCCGACTTGGATTCTTGCAGCTGAACCACGAAATTGGCATAGGCCAAGTAGGTGTTGCCCAATACATAGGTGTTGGCCAAGCCGATGTTGTCGCCGGGAAGCAGAGCGATCTCGAATTTACCACGTATGAGCCACAAGGTCTCGTCTGGGCGCCATTCGAGCGTGTATCCGTTCTCGTATTCGCCAAGGAAAGGCGCCACAGTATCGACCGGAACGGGGACATTCAGCAGCGGCGCAATCTGGGTGAACACCTCGTACTGCTGTCCGTACGTCTCCCGAAGCGTAACTACTTCGTCGGCTGTAGAACCTGGATACAACTGCTCCAGGAACGTTGCTTTGACTGCATGAATGAACAACTCACCGATAATCGAGTTGGTTAGGATTACCAAGCCGGCATCTGCGTCAGGAACAAACGCCATGTACGAATAGTATCCATCAATGTTCCCCTCGTGATGAACCAATTCGTAGCCGTAGCGATTATCTACAATCCAACCCATCGCGTAGGCGGCGTCGTTGTCAATCGGTGTTTGACCGGTGATTGTTCGGACGAGTGCATCTTGAGAAACAACGCGGGTACCGTTGGGGGTGATACCGCTGTTCTTGACGGTGATCACAAAGCGTGCCAGGTCGTTTACATTGCTGATCACTGCTCCCGAAGGCGCCAGGCTTCCAATAACACGATACGGTTCAGGAGTAGCGGTGGCCAGTTCGCCGGCAATGGAGTAGATGTAGGATTGGGCCCAATCGTCGCTAACCGCGGCTGGAGAATCGCCGATTTGGGCGGTGGACATGCCAACCGAATCGAATACACGTTCCTGCATCAGTGCGGCGTAGGTGCTATCCGCGGCAATCGCGCCAAGATGGCCCGCACTGGCGTAGATTTCGTTATTGTAGGAATAGCCTGGTTTATCCAGGGTAGGTTGTGCCGCGATGGCGGCGAAAATGTCTTGGGCCGTCTTATAGGTCTCCCAGAGGAATGGCTGATAAACTCCCTGGAAGCCGGTGCCCATACCCATCAGGTCGGCGATGGTAACGCTTTGGGTTGCTTTGGCCGTCGGCAAGCGGAAATCTGGATAGACCTCGACAGCGAGTGTGTCCCAGTCAATGACGCCGTCATCAACGAGGGTAGCTATCATGAAGCTGGTCATGGCTTTGGTCGTTGAGCCGACACGGAAGACGGTTTGGGTGGTGATGGGTTCACCGGTGTCAACCTTGCGCACACCATGGCCTCCCACATAGACGATATCATCGCCCTGGAAGATGGCCACCGCTGCACCAGGCACCTGGAATTCCTCGCGCAGCGGATCAACCTGCGCAACAATGGCATCCACTTCTTCATTCGTAAGCGTGGGTATGTCGCTCCTCTGGGCCTGTATCTTCGGGATAGTGGACAGTAAGATAGGTAGAAGTAGGATTGGGGACACAAAACGTGTCATCAAATGTGCTGGCATGATTTCTCCTTTGTATGAAACCAGTGACATAGACGTGAAGCTCTACGTGATCGTCCAGTTAATTGACTACGATGAAACCTCCCATACGAGAATACTCATTAGGTGTTCGGGAAATGTACGCCATCATATAGGCATTAGAGCTCGCGAAACCACCCGAGCAGCATCTGCTTGACCACACCGGTTGCCGTGCGTACCGGGCCGAGCAGCGGGAAGCGGCTACGTTCGTATAGATCAATCAGGCGCAGGGCGTCAACGTCGGTCGCGTCTTCAAATATCAAAGCCGCCACCAACCGGCCCGATAGCAGCCCCATACCGACTCCACTGCCGCCGCCATAGCCGGTATTCAACACGAGATTCCGATTGCTATCGGCGTAGCGCACGATAGGGGCTTTGGTACTCGTTTCCTGAACCGCGCCACCCCAGGCCGCGGCAAGCGGGACATTAGCCAAGACAGGGAAACGCCGTAACATCTCCGCATAGAGGCGTTCGAATGAAGGTAAATGATGGTCGTCGGCCAATGTGTTGCGCGACTCGCGGTCGATGCCGCCGAACAGCAGACGATTGTCGTGCAAACGACCATAGAAAAATGATCCCGACGGGTCGGCGAAGGGTTGCCCGGTTGGGCTGATGCATTGCTGTAGTTCCGGCGACAGCAGTTCGGTCGCGAGCAAATAGGTGTGGTAGATGGATGCTTTGGGCAGGGCGATGTTGGTTTGAAGAGCACCCCTGTCGATGTAGGCGTTGGTCGTCAGCACAGCCTTCTGTGCGCGGATTGTGCCGCCGCTCGTCTTTACCACGACGTCCTTACCATCTGACGCAATTTGCGTGACGGGGGACTGCTCGAAGACCTGCACATCGTGCCGGGTCAGCAGGGCCTGCAAGCCGCGTGCCAGTTTGTATGGATGCATGAGCACCACTGGAAAGGTCAGCACAGCCCGCGCTGGATAGCCGATCATCTGGGTTGCGTCACCGTTGTAATAACTGCTTTCTAGACCCGCCGCCGTGAAGCGCGTCGCCAGCCAGCGCAATGTTGCAGCCTCGATGCAGTTACGCGCGACCAGCATATGCTGTGTGTGGGTCCACTCAGCGTCGATACTTTCCGCTTCGAGCAGAAACCCCATGGCGTTGATGTGCTCTAATATCATTGCAGTCGTCCAACGGATATCATCAACGCGCTGGGCGTTAGCCAAATCGTCGAGCAGCCACAGCAGCGGCGGCAGGTTCATCACAAAGCCGGCGTTGCGACCACTCGCACCAAACCCGATGTGCTTCGCTTCGATCAGTGTGATGTGGATGTCGGGATCACATCTTCTCAGATAGTAGGCTGAGGACAATCCCGCGAAGCCGCCGCCGATGATCACAACTTCCGTCTGTGAGTCACGCCGGAGCGGTGGTGAGGCCCCAATCTCATCGTCGAACCAGAAAGATGTACTGAAGGGAAAGCCTTGCATCGTTGTGGTCCACCCTTATAATATTGAGAATAATGCACTCCACATCGTGGAATAACTCAATCTTACTCCACGCTGTGGAATAAGGCAAGAAGGATTTCCTTATGACCCAGATGTCGCCGGAGAAGATCACCCGGCAAGCCCTGGAACTGATTGATAGAGAGGGAAGTGCGTTCTCCATGCGACGCCTGGGGAAGGCACTCGGTGTCGATGCCAAGGCGGTCTACTACTACTTCCCCAGCAAAGACAAGCTAATCGATGCTGTGCTTCAACACGCGCTGACAGAAATGGTATTGCCTGATTTCACGGGCTTGTC
>JAADYW010000260.1 GCA_010092845.1 Chloroflexota bacterium | reverse complement strand
GCGAGCGTGAGCTGTACCGACGGCAGCAGTGGCACAGCGAGCGTGGCGCTCGAACTGGCGCCGGGGGATGATGTGACGTGCACGTTCACCAACACGGCGGCGACCAATAGCCTTGTTGTTGAGAAATACGAGGATTCCGATCAAGATGGTTCTAAGGATGTCGGCGAATCCTTCCTGCCGGGGTGGGAGATCAGCCTATTCAGCCAGAGCGGTGATGATTGGCTGCCGGTGGGTGATCCGCAGATCACAGATGCGGCTGGACGGGCATTCTTCGGCGATTTGGAAGCCGGCGTTTATCGTGTATGTGAAACATTGCAGCCGGACTGGGTCAATAGTGACCCGGGCGACGCTGCGATTCCCTACGGTGGTTTGACCTGTCAGGATGTGACCCTGGCAGTAGACGAGAATGCGACTGTGCAGTTTGGCAACTACTTTGCGCTTCCGCCAGATCCTGTCTGTACGTTGACCTTGAATGGTAGTCCGGCTCCATTCCAGGATAGTCCCTGGGATGGCACGAGTGACCAGATCAGTGTTTCTCTGGAGAACATTCCTGAAACGATGTTGCCGGTGACGTATAGCTGGGCACTACGTTTCCCCACCGACCGGGGCACGCTGCCTGACCCGTACGCTACCGGAAGCGGTGAGTTCAGTGGCGATGGGGACTATGTAATTGAGATTGCCTATCCCGACCAGGGGGGATGGGGAACGCCGAGTAGCGAGGGGAATGGCGAATTCCGCTCCCAGGTTGAGCTTTCGATCAGTGTGCCCTGCGAGGATCAGAGTTGGGAACACTGGTATACAGCTCCTGAAGAGGCTGACCTGTCATTGGTGAAGGAGGGTCCCGGCCAGGCAGGGGTTGGCGAGCAAATCGAATATTCCTTAACGGTGACCAATAATGGCCCCTGGAACATGACGGCGGGCACCACTATCACCGACACTTTGCCCAGTGGCGTGAGCTTTGTCAGCGCCAGTGGCGGAACCTGCCAGCACAATGCGCGGGTGGTTACCTGCGACATCGCGGCACTAGACTACCTGGCGAGCGCCACGGTAACGATCGTCGTCAGCGCGGATGAACCAGGCACACAGGTGAACACGGCCACGGTGGCGACCGCTCAGCCCGATGACCCCAACTCAGCCAACAATACCGACACTACGCAGACCGAAGTGATCGGCGACGCATGCACCGACCCGAACCCGGAGCGCGATCTTGACCATGCGGATAGTTTCCTGCTGCCGGGTACAGGTTACAGCCGGGGAGTGATTGTGAACCGCTCGTCTGACTGTGCCTACGAGGTCGGCATTGCTTCCTACAAGATGCTCGATGGTGGTATCGATAGCCAGGTTCTATTCGACTACTCACTGGCTACAATCCAGCCCGGGCAGACCCTGTATCTGGATGTGAGTCTGCCAGTTTGTGCCACCCAGATTGATCTGTTCCACGGTGAGCTGTTGCGGAGCCTCGTGGGCCAACGCTACGGCGAGCGCAAGATCGATGAAGTCCAGCTAACGGAGCGGGGCTGGTGCGCTGATCCGGAAGTGTGTGCATCAATCACGGGGCAGATGGCGCTGTCTGAGAGCCGCAATGGCCTCAATAGTCTGATTGAAGCGAGCTTCGGCGGCGCCGCGCCAGCGCGCGTCGAGTTCCTCGTCACCGGTCCCGACAACGGGCAATGGACGCACACCGAGTATGCGGCCCCTTACATCTTTATGGGTGACTCGGGCTGGTATACGGCCGAGCTACCAGCGGGAGAATATCATGTCACAGCGACCGCCTATCTGGGGGTCGATTGCTCCGCTACACGCACGTTGACGCTGAACATTGATCCTCAACTCTACTGCCCGACGTTGGAGAGCCTAGCTCCCTTATCAATAGAGCAGGGCGAACCCTTGGTGATTACAGCGACATTCGCAACATCGGGGCTGCAATTGCCGCCGACAAGCGTATATTTCGATCTGATCGATGTGCAGGATGGGACGGATCATTCCGCACCGTGGACCGTGCCAGCAGGTGGCTCAATTGATACCAGTGCGCTCGAAGTACGCGAGTATGATATCTATGTGTCGGCACAAGTCGGCGCAGTCCACTGTGACTACGGCACGCATACCATAACCATCACCGCTCCCTGAATCCATCGGACTCTATCTTCTGAACACTACCCCGGGCACGCGATATGCCCGGGGTATCTTTTCACCAACTGGGATTGGCAATGATCCTGGAGATCAAGTAGTCAGGGTGGATCGTCCTCAGGGGCTAACCTGCACCGACTCATCTTCCTCGGTCAGCCAGTAGTCCCCTCCACCGCGTTCGCGACGCATGAATCCGTACTCGACCAGTCCCCGGCGTATTGTGGCGTAGTCCTCATGGAACGCCGTCAGGATCTCATTGACCTCTCTTTCGTTGTAGCGCACATCCGCCTCAAACTTCGTGGCCAGCCATCGCAAGAGCACCAACCACTTCTTTTCTTTGGTGGGGAATCCGGTTAGCTTCCCATTGAAGGTATAGGCAACGAGGACCTTCTTTGCTTCCTCATCCCAGTCGAGGGCATCGATCCAGGCGTTGTCAGATTCTCTGACTTCTGGTGCCGTTGGCATGGCATCGATTTCGGCCACATAGGCCCTAAACTGGTCGATACGGGCTTTGCTCAGACGGTAATAACGATGATTGCCATCCATCCTGAGTTGCAGCAGCCCGCTTTCACGTAGCTTGCTGAGGTGGTAGGAAACGGTCGGCTCGGCAAGCTGGAGCGTTGCCGCCAGATCGGTGACAGTGCGTTCACCTTCTCCCAGCAGCCCAACCATTGTCAGGCGTTGCTTGTCTGCCAATGCTTTGAGCAGCGCGAGTAGGTCTTCGTGTTGTCCGGTATTCATCAAAGCTTCGACCTTTATCTAATTTGATGCTTAACTAATTATAATTATATCGAAATAGTAGCTGTGGTCAATAGTGGATGTCCGGAGGGGGGCCGTGCGTACAATAGACAATAATTGGTTATCAAGATCGTCATTGGGAGAGAAGAATGTACGATGTCGGAAGTCTGCATACTATCATGGCTGGAAGTGGCAAGCCCCAAAAAGTGCTCACTGATCTCCGCAAGCAGATCATCCGGGCCCTACACGATCAGCACTCACTTTCTGAGATACAGGTCATGTTTGGCTTAGCCCACGGAGCGCTCATCGCAGAGCTAACTCCACTCGTGGATGCCAGTCTGGTCGCCAAGCGGAAGGATACCTATCAGCCACTATTCTTCGTTGCGGATGCGGACGAAACACGTCGTGTCGCCGCCCATGCGACAACGGCGGGCGAAGCGCTCTTTGCTCAGTTACAGACAGATTGGGAAGCGCTGTCGCAGGCTTATCAAGCCCTCGAGATCAGTCGGCGGATCCCGTTTCCGGAGATTGCCTTCCTGCTTGTGGGCGCAAATATTTTGGACATCGGCCTCCTGAGGGCCCTGGAACAGGATGGCACACTTATGCCACCTTCGCCTCACCGTCCCAGTCCGGATGCACCAGATGCACATTACTATTTCTAGATGATCGAAGGTGACTTCGATGCTCTAGGGAAGTACGGGCAGCGGACCGCCATGCTTCCCTATCCTGATTGGACCTATTTCAGTTTTGGCCAGTACAGAATCCTGGAGAAAGCTAATCTTGCCCGGCGCAGCCTTGATGAGCGTGTGGGGCAAGCCAGCGAAGAAACCCCGTCTCCGGTACGCTTGGCGGAAGCATTCCGTCTACCGCTATTTGAGGCGGCTGATGTGGCTATTTGGCGCGCGACGATCATTGAAGAAACTGGACGACTGCTGGCTGTTTATCTCGAGCACGAGTCGACGCTCCGCGATCTGTACGCCACTCTAAAGGCCAGCCAGACAGCACCCTACGGTTTTGCGGAATTCTTTTGCTGGTACGATCATCTGGCCTATTCCCATACAGTAGACCTCCTCGAAGACGCGGGGCTAATCCTGATCCCGGGTGATAGTTTCGCCGCGGCCCTGTGGCTCGGCAATGCTAGCGGAGGGCACTAGGGATACGGAATCCTCAGCCGGGAGTTCCCGGCTAACAAGGAATGCACCTCCCGGCAGATCCAGCCGGAAGTGTGCTACATGCCGGGCTGTCTTTCGACTGGCTTAATCGCCAAATCGAATTGACAGATGGGGGCATTAGTGGACAATGTGCACATCCATATCACCCTGTGAGGGAGGTTGCTTTGAGCTATACAGAATTTTTCCGGCGGGCCCTGACTGTGGCACTGCTGATAGTGTTGTTTCTCGGCTTCTGGCAGCTTCGCAACATCTTTATTATCACGTTTCTGGCCTCGGTATTGGCCCTGGTGTTGAGCATTCCCGTCGCCAGATTACAGTCGCTTGGCCTGGGGCATACCCTATCGGTAGCTATCACCCTGCTTGGCGTGCTTGTGGTGGCCTTGCTCTTTCTACTATGGATTGTGCCTGTTCTGGCAACTGAGACGCTCAATCTCGTCAACGAAATGCCCGAAATGACGAGTGATCTGGTCGAAAGCTATAACGACTGGCGTGAGGATCAGAGTGCTGCTACACAGGACGCCTTGCCCGATATTCGCTACGATCAGATCGAAACGGAATTTGAGAAGCTGCGCGATGAACAGACAGACTCCTCGGCTGACTTGTTTCGTGACGTTTTTCCCACGGTCCGGGATACCGGTCTGGTGGTGGTCAACTCCCTAACCAGCCTGACCTTTGTGTTCATCGTGACCCTGTTCTTTTTGCTCGATCCCGGCGATTACTTGCGCGGGATGCTCTATCTTGTCCCCTATGATTACCAGGAGCGCGCGCTCTCTGTTCTTATCGAGATCCGTGTTTCCTTGACGGCCTGGATGTCGTCGCTGGCGATTGCGATGTCGGTGACTGCGTTTCTCGTCTGGTTTGTTCTGGGGGTTCTGATTGGGGTTGAGAACGCGCTGGCTATTGCCGTCATCGCGGCGGCCGCGACCATCATTCCCAATATCGGTGTGATCATCCCGATCATCCCGATCGCGATCTTCACGCTGTCTTCAGGCGAGCCTGTCCAGTTTCCGATCGCGATAGTGGCCTATCTTCTTATTCAGCAAGTAGAGGGCAACGTTATCACCCCCTCGGTCATCAAGGAACGGATGAGTATTCCGGCGGCGATTGTGTTTATATTCCAGTTGATTTCGGCCTTTTTGTTCGGCGCACTGGGCGTGGTATTGGCGGTGCCGCTTCTGGCGGTGATGATTACCCTCATACGCGAGATCTACGTCTATGATACGCTCGGCTTGCGGGATGTTGAGATCAACCTGGAGTCGGCCGGCCCCAAAAGCCTTGGCAGGATGAAGTTGATCCGGCGCGTGGGCGACCAGGATCCGGTGGAGAGCCAGGTAGTCCGGGCAACCCAGGTGATGCGTGCCCTCGAAATCGGTGCAGATGATTCTCAGCCGTCATCTGCCGAAGACGAGAGGATGCCGCGTTAATGCGCTGTCGACTGCGATATTTGTGACTGATGCCTCTCGGAAACGAATCGTATGTCCCTTTTTTGCCACTGCCACCACTAACACCTCTACAATGGGGGTGTCCCATCCTGGCTGAGCGGTGATCGCTCACGAGATATTGTTTGCAGAGGAGGCTATCAATGGCAGTATTGCACGACTATCAAGCTTTTGGCGGGCGGCACTGGGAAACCGGTACGTTGCACAACGTGATGGCTTACGGGGGCATCCAGGCTCCGCACACTGGGGAACCGCCCTCCGAGGCGCTACTGTTGGGGGTTAGCGGCGGAATCACGGTCGGCTACTTCACGTTTGCCTATGAGGGCTACGATCCTCAGGTCAATATCCTCACGCGTAACACTTTTGACCCCTTTGATACCATTTGCCAGCGGCTCGGCATTGTTCAGGATGTGCGGCAGACCGCAAGCCCGGAAAAAGGCACTGCCAATCTGCTGGAGTCCCTGGCTGGCGGGGTGCCAGCAATCGTCTGGGCCGATATGTTCACGTTGCCCTACAATGCGCTCGATGAAGACGAGAATATGTGGCAGATGATGCCGGTTGTTGTCTTTGGCTACGATCAGGAACAGGATCAGGTTCGTATTGCTGACCGAGCAGGCGTACCATTGGCGGTTGATACCGGCACATTCGACAGCGCGCGCAGCCGGGTGAAGAATCACAAGCACCGCCTAGTGAACATTGATCCGCCCGATTTTGGCAAACTGGCAACGGCTGTTCAGCAGGGCATCTGGGATTGTGTGCGCCTCTACACCGAAGGCCCACCGCGTGGTTCAAAAGCGAATTTCGGACTGGCCGGTTTGCAGAAATGGGCCAAGATGATGACCAACGAACGCCAGAAACATAGCTGGGCGAATGACTTCCCGCCTGGTGTGGCTATGTATGCCGGCCTGATGTCGGCGTTCAGCCATATTCAGCACTTTGGCAAGGATGGCCGCGCCGAGCGCGATGTCTATGCAGCCTTCCTGGATGAAGCGGCTAGCATCTTGAAGCGCCCACCCCTGAGCGAGGTTGCCGAGCTGTTTCGCACCTGTGGCCAGGCCTGGCACGACCTTGCCGTGGCTCTGCTCCCCGATGCCGTTCCCGCCTTCAAGGAAACGCGCGACCTGATGTCTACCTGGCACCGCCTGTTTCTGGAACGAGGGGCCGCTGAGCTGGATGAAATCCACCGCATCAAGGGCCGACTGGCGGTGCTGAGAGAGGTGATGCAGGCGGATTTTCCGCTGGCGCCGGCTGAAGCCACCCAGATGCGCGCCTCCCTCGCCGACCGGGTGCTCCGGATACACGACCTAGAGGCCAAGGCGATTGAGGCATTGCAGGCAGCGATGCACTAATCGCCGCCAGGTCCCGTTTCGGCTGCACCGATGTCTGGTGCAGCGCCTTGCCAGGGAAGCCCTATATCCATGCCCGCATCAATGGCGGGGCTATCATCCTGAAGCCGGAAGTCACCACTGGCGGCATCTACAAAGCGCGGATTTCCGGTAAGGACCGCCTCGCCGTATGGGGTGTGGTAGGTTTCCCTCAACCAGAAAAGGTTATGGGTAATGGTGCTGTTTTCGATCGTATTGCCGGTGATCGTCTCCTCAGTAGCCAGGGCGATGATATTGTTGGCCACAAACGCGCTGTCAATATCCTGGAGGCGGATGCCAGCCAGACCACACGCGTAGAGGGTGTTGTTGACGATCTGGATACCGGACATGCTGCCCTCACCATCACCACTGGCCCGTAGTTCATCCCAGGTCACAATACAATTCCCGTGGGCGTGGGCGATGATATTCTGCACCAGCCGAACATCGGCCAGCTGGCCCTGGCTCAGCTCGCCCAGGTCGCCGGTAGCCAGCAGAATACCGTTTCCGATGAAGGCAGCCATGGACGGCCCGTAGACTGGATGTTGGTCGCAGGAGATGTCTTCATCCAGATAGCCAGACCAGCGGATCTCATTTTCCCTAACGTCGATATCGAAGGCCTCATTAATGTAGATGCCCACCGCGCACATATAGGTCAGCCGGTTGCGCAGGACACGCCCATCTGAGGCGTTTTCTTTCACGTCGATGCCTTCTTTGAGGCTGTAGCGCAAGGTGTTACCTGACACCTCAAACGTCTTGGTCCCAACGATGGAGAGCGTTTCGTGCGCTGGGATCTGGGGCTCGCCCCCGCGTGTCAGGAAATAGCCCTGCTGGGCGAAGGTGATTGTGTTGTCGCGGACAGAGATGTTGTCACTATAGAGAACGATGATCCCGGCGTTCCCGGTACCGTTTACGTTGGTGGTGTCTATCGTGATATGGCTGCTGTTGGCGACATGGATACCCTCGGCGACGATGTTTTGCGCTGTCAGATCGCTGATGATGAGGTGACTGCTGTCATCTACCTGAATGAATCCTGCCAGGCCCCAATCCGCACCCCAGGTCGCTTCATCGAGGATGCAGGGAAATTCAACACAACCACCATCGAAGACCACATCCACCGTGCTGGTGCCGCGGATAGTGATTGGCGCCTCGGCTGTACCGTGCAAACCGTCAATGACGAGCCGCTCCTGGTAAATGCCCGGCTGGATAACGAGGGTGTCGCCCGATTCTAGGGACGCCAATGCGATTGCCGGGTCGCAAAACGAAGTTGGGGAATTATCGCAGTCATCGCCGCCCAAAGTGTATATCTGTCCCTGCTCTTGTGCGGCTGAAGGGGATGGCACGAAGATGATAGCCAGAAGAATGAACGTGATCGGAAATAGGCGCACGTGTTATTGTCTCCATAGGTCGTTTCAGATCTGCTCATTATTATACGAAATGTCGTCTGGCGCTGCTTTTCAGGTAGGCTCGGCAGAAGTACAGAATAGCACAAGAAATTACTGATGTAAGACATTACAAAAAGCTTCTGCCCCCTCTAAAATAGACTTGTCTGTGTTCGCGAATGGCTGAAGCGCATGAAGCAACGTCTTATCCTCTATCTGATGACGCTATGGGCAGTGCTGACTCTGAATTTCCTGCTGCCGCGCATGCTGCCCGGTGATCCGCTTCAAGCGCTCCTTGATCCTCAGAGCTCAACCTATGTCTTCGATCCTGCCACGCGGGCAGCACTGGAAGCGGACTATGGGTTGGATCGTTCGTTGCTGGAGCAATACGCAGGTTACCTGGTGGGTGTATTTACCGCCGATTTGGGTCACTCGATCCGGCTCAATCAGCCCGTCATCGATTTGATCCGATCCCATTTGCCCTGGACGCTGCTCCTCACTGGGAGCGCGCTGGCGCTTGCCTCACTGGTCGGAATCGTGATCGGTACTGAGGCCGCATGGCGACATCGCTCCATGTGGGACACGAGTCTGGTCACGGTCAGCGTGATCTTGAGCAATGCACCGGTCTTCTTTACCGGCATGGTCTTCCTTATCGTCTTTGGCGTCTGGCTGGGATGGCTACCACTCTCGGGGGGGCGGACACCCTTTGCCGATTATAGCTCTTTGCTAGCGGAAATGAGGGACTACGGTTCCCATTTACTGCTGCCGCTGGTCACACTGACGCTTTCGCTCCTGGGGGGCAAATTCCTACTGGTGCGCAATAGCATGCTGGGTGTTCTACAGGAGGATTTTATGCTGGTGGCGCGCGCTAAAGGCCTGCCCGCCGGGCAGTTGAAACGGCGTCACGGGCTTCGCAATGCGATCCTGCCCTTTGTGCATCACCTGGCGTCCCATGCAGGCTTTGCGATCACTGGGGCGCTCTTCATTGAAACCCTATTTGCCTATCCAGGTATCGGCCAGTTGATCTTTGACTCGGTGGTGGTCCGCGATTACCCCGTCATTCAAGGGGTGTTTCTTGTGGTTTCACTCATGGTGCTCAGCGCTAACTTGTTGGCCGATTGGCTGTCCTATCAGCTCGACCCCCGCTTGAGAGAGGCCTGAGGATGTTGGTGGTCGCAACCCGCTACGTTGAGCGCGTGCTACGCTACCCTTTTGGGCGGGCGGATGTCCGCCACGTCTTTTCGTCCATAGGCGGCACGACGGCGGTGGGATTAGTATTGTTTTTAGGGTTTGTTTTCGTAGCGATCTTCGCGCCCGTCTTGGCGCCATACAATCCGGACGCCTTCAGTGGTAAACCCCTCGAACACCCAAGCAATGCCCATCTGCTTGGTACCAACGATGTCGGCCAGGATATCTTTAGTGAGCTGGTCTTCGGAACACAAATATCGCTTATTATTGGGGTCGGCGCGGGTTTGGGGGCCGTCTTCCTTGCTGTCGTGATCGGGGGGGCGGCGGGATATATCGGGGGGTGGCTTGATTTTGTGCTGATGCGGCTGGGTGACATGCTACTGGCCTTGCCACGCCTCCCGATGTTGATACTGGTGAATGCGCTCATTGGTGCCGGCGTATGGCAGATGGTCATCACGATTGCGCTGCTTTTCTGGCCGACGACTGCACGGATTATTCGTTCTGAGGTACAGCGCGTTCGGCAGCGAACCTATCTTCAACTGGCGCACCATTTTGGCAGCAATCGCCTTTACGTGTTACGGCGCCATGTTCTGCCGCATATCACCCCATTGATCGTCTTCGGGTTGGTGACATCTGCCGGGCGTGCTGTGGCGCTGGAAGCTGGACTGGCCTTTCTGGGGTTGGGCGATCCGGCTGCCAAGAGCTGGGGCTTGATGATGCGCTATGCCTTGAACCTACCCGGGTTGCTATTGACCGATCGCTGGCTGTGGTGGTTGTTGCCGCCGGGGGTCTGTATCACCCTGTTGATTCTGTCGCTCACCTTGGTGGGTATCGGGCTGGAAAGCCGCCTGATGCCAGGGCTGCGGCGCCAATGAGCACGCCTTTGCTGCGCATCCAGGATCTCCGTGTCCAGTATTCGCCCGCCGGAAGCCGTGGCGGTGGAACGATTCGGGCACTGGACGGGGTGTCCTTCGATCTGGCTCGGGGTGAGGTGCTGGCTATTGTCGGCGAGACCGGATCGGGCAAGACGACGCTGGCGCGGGCGCTCCTGGGGCTTCATCCGACGGAGACGGTCACCGGTAGCATTCAGCTAGGTGGGCGTGAGCTTAGCGGGATACGCGAGCAGGAGTGGCAATCGATCCGGTGGCGGCGGATCGCGCTGGCAGTTCAGAACGCTGGGACTGCTTTTGATCCAGTCTATACGATTGGTGCGCAGCTACAGGCGACGGTACGCCAACATCTGCCCCTCTCGCGGCGTCGTGCAGTGGAGGCGATTACACATCTGGTTCGTAGCCTGGGGCTTGATGAGCACCATCTGCATGCCTATCCGCACCAGCTCAGCGGGGGCGAGAAGCAGCGCCTGATGCTGGCAATGGCGCTGAGCTGCCATCCGGATGTGCTCATCGTCGATGAACCGACCAGCGGCCAGGATATGTTATCCCGCCGGCACATCGTCACCTTGCTCCAGAAAGTCCAGACTGAGGCCGATCTATCCATACTGTTGATTACCCATGATCTGGCAGCGGTGGCGCAATTGGCCCACCGCGTCGCGGTCCTGTACGCCGGGAAACTGGCCGAGATTGGTACCAACCGTGAGGTTCTGGGTCGACCACGCCATCCTTACACCTGGGCGCTGCGGAACGCCTACCCCGATATGGGCACTGCCCGCGATCTGAGCGGTATACGCGGCCACATGCCGGACCCGGCCAATCCACCGGCGGGGTGCCGTTTTCATCCGCGCTGCACCCAGGCTGTGGCAGAATGCCGGCTCACTGAACCGGCCCTCGAGCACCATGATAGCCGGTTGGTGGCGTGCCATCTCGGTGGATTGCAGACGCTGCTTCAAGCGCGGCATCTGGCTAAGTCATTTGGTGCAAATGGTCACCGGACCCATGCATCTTCACAGAATGGCGCACGCCAGGTTGTTGCTGCCGTCAAGAGCGCATCTCTAGAGATCTACGAAGGGGAAGTGGTGGCGCTGGTGGGGGCAACCGGTAGCGGAAAAACCACGCTCGGCAAGCTGCTGGTTGGCTTGTTGACACCCGATACGGGAACGATCGCGTTTCAGGGGCAAGCGATCACTACGCTGGCCGGTGCCCAGCTAGTGGAACTGCGCCGCCGTATCCAGTTTGTTCCGCAGGACCCTTTCGATAGCGTGAGCCCCCGCCTGACCGTCCAGCAAATCGTGCGCGAGCCACTGGATATCCAACAGACCGGCAACCGGGACGAGCGCAATCAGGAGGTCCACAACGTACTCGAAAGCGTGGGCTTGCCAACAAGTGAGGCATTCCTGGCGCGCTACGCGCACGAGCTAAGCGGGGGCCAGCTCCAGCGGGTGGTTATCGCGCGGGCCTTGGTGCTAGCGCCCAAGCTCGTTATCGCTGATGAGCCGGTCTCAATGCTGGATGCCAGCGAACAGGCCAAACTGATCAATTTGCTCAAAGCGATCCAGAATGAACGCGGGATGGGGCTGTTGGTGATTTCGCATGACCTGGCCCTGGTGCGAAAAATCGCCGATCGTATCCTGGTCATGCAGGGCGGACAGATCATCGAACACGGCCCGGCTGGCCAGATTGTGAATCATCCGCAGCACGATTACACCCGAACGCTACTAAGCGCTGCGCCCAGCATCGACTGGTATGCAAAGAAGCCCTGAATCAACAAGAGCCTGTTAGCCCTACAACTATTTCTAAGGAGCAACGCCATGCGACCACGTTTTCGATCCAGCCTGATCCCCCTAAGTATCGCCGTTTTGATGTTGCTATTTATGATTCCGGCATGTGGCAACAATGATGATAGTGGTGAAGCGCAGGAATCCCAGGCTCAGGGCAACCTGACTCTGCGTTTGCCAGGTGGTGGCTACTGGGGGCATCCATCGCCTTTTGGCTTCAATCGTGGCCCTGGCTATCTGCGCGCCTCGCTGGTATTTGACACGCTGGTCTGGCGTGATGCCTCAGGCGAGACCATTCCCTGGCTGGCTACGGACTGGGAGCTTTCAGACGATAACCTGACGTGGACATTTACGCTGCGTGATGATGTCCATTGGCAGGATGGCCAACCCTTCACGCCTGCCGATGTGGTCTTTTCGATAACGTACTATCTGGGGAATCCTGGTACGGCCTGGTTTATGGCCCAGGTTGATCAGATCGACTCCGTGGCCCAAGTTGGAGATCACCAGGTCGCGATCACCCTGAAGCAACCTTATGCACCCTTTCTGGCAACTACTGCCGAGTCGATGCTGATTTTCCCCGAGCATATCTGGGCTGAGGTGGATGATCCGAAAACCTATACTGAGCCGGATGCATTCATCGGGACCGGTGCTTACCGGATGGTTGAATACAGCGTCGCCGAAGAGACTTATCTTTTTGAGGCCAATCCAGATTTCTTCCTGGGCGAGCCCTATGTGAAACGCATCGAATTCGTGCCAACCAGTGACGAGTTCCTCGCGCTCATAAATCGAGATGTGGCCGCTTTCGACCGATTTGGTGGTGTCACCGACGAGATGCTGGTGCCCTTTGCCGACGATCCATATGAAATTGAGACAGCTCCAGGCGAGTGGGGCATGTTCCTCTACTTCAACCTAGAGCAAGACACGCCTCTTCAGGATAAGCGTGTTCGCCAGGCGATCGCCTATGCTATTGACCGCGAATCGCTGGTTGAGCGTGTGTTGTTCGATTTCGGTTCGGTGGGCAGCGCCGGTTTTCTGCCACCGGCCAATCCCTATTACAGTCCGGACCTGCCAGGCTACGATCTGGATCGTGACCAAGCGCGAATGTTGTTGGACGACGCAGGTTATGATGGAACCCCAATCCGCCTGGCCTATTCAACGGATTGGATCATGGCGTCGCCCCGTGTCGTCGAGATTATTGAAGCTGGCTTGCTGGAGGTCGGCATCCCGGTAGAGCATGTTGTTATGGACCAGGCCTCACTTGATGCCGCAGCGCGGGAAGGAAACTACGAGATGATGGTAGTTGGATTTGGTGGCCTGGGGGGCGATCCAGACCAACTGCGACGCAATTTCGCCACTAGCAGCCCCTCACGCGGGTTTTCGCGGGCCTTGGGCTATAGTAATCCTGAGTTCGACACTATGGCTCAGGCCCAGGTAGCTTTGACTGACCGGCCGGCACGCGAAGACAGGATCGCCGCAATGCAGGCGATCCTGGCAGAAGACCTCCCGGTATTGCCGCTGTACTACACGGATCGTGTTATCGTCTATAATGCCGAGGTGTTTGATAACTGGTATTTCACACCGGGAGGGTGGGGCGGCGGTATCCCGATGCCTTACAACAAGCACCAGTTCATAGTGGGCGTACCAACTGGACTAGACATTCGTGAGTAATACCAGTATGGGGTATTTCGTTGCAGCATCGGCGAAATACCCTTTCAGGAGATATCATGATCAACGCGGTACGCCAGTTTTTTGAAGACCATGCACCGACCTGGGACGATCGCATGCCAGCGGATATCGTTGCGATCTTGCAGAGATTTGCCACGCCGATGGCCGCCACATTCAGTACAGTCCACAGCATCCTGGAAATCGGCACCGGGACGGGCGCTTTTGTTCCCGTTCTGCGCGAGTACGCGCCTGATGCCCGACTGGTCTCTATCGATATTGCGCTTGGAATGTTGCAAATGGCGCGGCGGCGCTGCCCGCCAGAATGCTACATCCAGGCGGATGTGCATCATCTGCCGGTTGCGGCAGTCCAGTTTGATCTGGTGGTTTGCCACAACAGCTTTCCCCATTTTGCCGATAAATCGCGGGCGCTCCGCGAGATGAGACGCATATTGCAAGCGGGTGGAAAGCTGATGATCCTGCATAACAACTCACGCGCATTTGTCAATCAGATCCATCGGCAGGCCGGTGATCCTATCGCGGATGATCTGCTCCCCCCTGGTGAGGAATTGTTGCAGTGGCTGATGGATGCAGATTTCCAGGACGTTCAGGTTGACGATACACCAGTACACTATATAGCTACTGCCACTGCTGGAGCGCAAATCTCAAGCTAAAAGCAGCAAGGAAAGCATTATGGACACAAAAGAGGCGATCATCGCACAGATCAAGGGACGGGGGGAGCGCATCACCCTGCCACGCAGGGCAGTAATCGAGACGCTATGTAATCTCGGCGGTCACCAGACGATACAGAATATCCGGCACGCACTCGAGCGTGAGGGTGTATCCATGCCGGAACCGACGATCTATCGGGTGTTGCAGTGGCTCAAAAGCCTCTCCCTGGTCACCCAAACCGATCTTGGCCATTCCGGAATCGTTTACGAGCTGCTGACATCACCGCCGCACCATCATCTGGTGTGCCTCACTTGTGGTCGAGTCCTGGACCTGGATGATGAGATCATGAATGTGCTGCGCCAGCATATCAACGCCCGTCATCGCTTCTTGCCGCGGATTGACCACATGGCGATCTTTGGGGAATGTGAGGACTGCTGCTCTCGACATGCGGACGCGCCTGAGGCACCCGCTTCAGAAGAGAAGACCGCCCCGCAATAAGCTGTTCGTGTGGTCTTCAATAGACAGAATCGCGAGCATGGACGGTCCCTGTACTTGGAGGGCCGACAAACACGTTGCTTCTTGCGATCCCCCCGGTTCCTCGATACACTCTACGGGTATTTTGCAAGCTGGCGCCGTCGCAGCGGCCTGCAGAGCTTGCCTAACCAGAGCAGGGGGTATCATGGCCACCATTGCCCGCGCGAACACGCCGCTATCTGCGCTGCGTCATTTCAATTTCAGGCTCTACTTCATCGGGCAGCTTATCTCCCTATCGGGAACCTGGATGCAGCGCGTCGCCCAGGGATGGCTTGTGTTCCAGCTCACCGGCTCGGAATTTGCACTCGGTCTGGTGGCGGCGGCCCAGGGCTTTCCGATGCTGCTTCTCATACCTTTGGGTGGCGTTGTGTCCGACCGATATTCACGCCGCACTATCCTCATAATGTCTTTCACCGTGCAGATGCTACAGGCGATTTTGCTGGCAATCCTGACCTTCGCGGAACTGGTTGAAGTATGGCATATTGTCGCTCTTTCGGCTGCTCTGGGTGTGGCAACCGCTTTCGAAATGCCGGCGCGCCAGACCTTTGTCTATGATCTGGTGGGCCGCGTAGATATCCAGAGCGGCGTGGCCCTCAATGCGATTACGATCAACGCGGCAAATATCCTGGGGCCAACCGCAGCCGGGATCCTGCTGGTCCAGATCGGCGCGGCCTGGTGTTTCTCGCTTAACGGGGTGACCTTCCTGGCGAGTCTTGGAGCGTTGGCCTGGATGCAACTGGCGCCGTTTTCCCGGCAGATGACATCCACCAATCCCTGGGCAGAGCTAGTCGACGGGCTGCGCTATGCGATTCGGCATCCAACGATTGCGCCGCTTCTGATATTGGGAACCAGCAATGCCGTCTTTGGCATCAACGTTCTGGTCACGCTCTTGCCATCCTTTGCGGATGTGACGCTAGAT
>JAADYW010000259.1 GCA_010092845.1 Chloroflexota bacterium | reverse complement strand
ATCTAATTGTACAAAAGTTCCAAAAAAGGAGGCAAGCGGCATTCCCCGCCCCGCTAATGCAGGGCGTCCCCTGCCGCAAATTCTATGGGACGACAGCTAAACCTGATATCCTGGAACGTAAATGGCATCCGGGCCTGCCATCGCAAAGGTTTCCTGGAATGGTTTCACCAGGCGTCGCCAGACATCGTCGCCCTCCAGGAAGTCCGCGCTCTGCCGGAGCAATTATCCGCTGAGCTACGCCAACCCGAAGGTTACCACACCTACTGGTTCCCCGCGGAGAAAAAGGGTTACAGCGGAGTAGCACTTTACACCAAGACTGAGCCGCTCGAGGTGCGCTACGGAATTGGGGTACCTGAATTTGATAGCGAGGGCCGCACGCTGATCGCGGAATACCCCGAATTCACACTGCTCAACGCCTACTTCCCGAGCGGCACACGCAGCATGGAGCGCGTTGATTTCAAGCTGGCTTTCAATGACGCCTTTTTAGAAATCGCTGAGGAAATCCGCGCGACCGGCAAGCCGGTAATCTTCTGTGGGGATGTGAACACCGCCCACCAGCCAATTGATCTCACCCATCCCAAAGCTAACGAGAAGAACTCGGGCTTTCTGCCAATCGAACGGGAGTGGCTAGATAAGGTGTTTGCGCTGGGATACATCGATACGTTTCGTCATCTGTATCCGATGGTGACCGAGGTGTATTCCTGGTGGACTTCCCGCGGCGGCGCCCGCGAGAAAAATGTCGGTTGGCGGATTGACTATGTCATCATGAGCGAGAATCTGCTGCCGACTTTGCGTGAAGCCACCGTCCTGACCGACGTGATGGGTTCCGATCATTGCCCGGTGGGTGTTACGCTGGAGTTTGAGTCCCCGTAACGGTCATCCAGAACATCAAGCAGACGTGGCTGGGCAATCGGACGGAAGCTATAGCGATGATCGGGCGTTGGCCCCAGCAGCTGCAAGGCGTGCCGGTGGGCGGCTGTACCATAGCCGACGTTGTTGTTCAGTTGGTAGCCATCATCATAGTGTTGGGCCAACTCTCGCACCACCCTGTCATGGCATTCCTTGGCGAGTATCGCGGCACTGGCAATTGATAGGCAGGTGCGATCGCCTTTGACCAGTGCGCGCTGATTCTCCAGCGGAAAGCCAGTTGGCGTCGGCATCCGGCTATCGGTCAGGAGATAATCTGGTGCCAAACCGTCCTGAAGGATAGCCGCCAGCGCCTGTTCGGCCGCCAGGCGAGTGGCCGCCACAATGCCGTACTGGTCAACCTGTTGCGCCGATCCCTGCCCCACTGCCCATGCTAGCGCCGTGGCCTTGACATCTGCTGCGAGTTGATAGACCTTCTCGCGCGCAATAAGCTTTGAATCGCGCACCTCAGCCAGGGCGAGAGCCAGCGCATCCATGTCATCTAGCGGGAGCACCACCATGCCGACGCAAACAGGGCCAAATAGGCTACCGCGACCAGCCTCATCAACGCCGGCGATGACCCGGTAACCGCTATTCTTGATTTCACGTTCGTGGTCGAGGGTGGGAATGGGTATTTTGGAGGATTGCCGCGTCATAAGTTCCTATCCCAACGGATTATTTATAGTTATACTTTAGCGAAAATCTATTTAAAGGAGAAGACCCTATTCATGAGTAGAGATGTTGTGATTATTGAAGCCGCTCGCACCCCAACCGGCAAACGGAATGGGGCCCTGAGCCGCGTCCACGCCATGCAATTGGGAGCAATCCCCATGCAAGCCGTCCTGGAGCGTAGCGGGCTTGACCCGGCGATGGTAGATCTGGTTCTGTGGGGGTGTGTGTCCCAGGTGGGCGAACAATCGATTAATGTGGGGCGCCAGTGTTGGCTCCACGCCGGACTACCACTTGAGGTCCCTGCCAGTACCATCGATACCCAGTGCGGCTCCAGCCAGCAAGCACTCAACTATGCCTACGGTATGATCGCCAGCGGTCAGGCCGAGATTATGATAATCGGTGGCGTGGAGAGCATGTCCCGGGTGCCAATGGGGAGCAACTTCAAGTCTGGTCCTGGTACGCCCTACCCTCCCGACTTCCTGGAGCAGTATCCCGTGACCCATCAGGGCGACTCGGCTGAAATGATGGCCCAACGCTGGGAAATCACCCGCGGTGAAGCTGATCAACTCAGTTTGGAAAGCCACCAGCGTGCCCATCAGGCAACGGCAAAGGGTTGGTTCGATCACGAAATTGTGCCAGTGGAGACAGTGGACGAAGCAGGTGAACCCGTGACTGTCTGCCATGATGAGGGTGTTCGTCCCAACACCTCCTTGGAGAAGTTAGCCAGCCTCAAACCCGTGTTTCAGGAACAGGGGATCGTCACGGCCGGTAACGCCAGCCAGATCTCCGATGGCGCAGCGGCAATCATCGTGATGAGCGCCGACAAAGCCAGAGAACTGAACCTTAGGCCACGCGCACGTATCATCGCCCAAACGCTGGTAGGCGTTGATCCAGTGCTGATGCTGAGTGGACCGATCCCGGCAACGCAGAAGCTTCTGCAGCAGAGCGGGCTGGCTCTAGACGAGATCGATTTGATCGAGATCAACGAGGCTTTCGCGTCCGTCGTCCTGGCCTGGCAGCGCGAATACGGTCCCGACATGAGCAAGGTAAATGTTCACGGTGGCGCGATCGCCCTGGGGCATCCTCTGGGTGCATCCGGCGCCAAGCTTATGACCACGCTGGTCCAAGCGCTGGAGACTCACGACAAACGCTATGGCCTGCAGACGATGTGCTGCGGCGGCGGGTTGGGGACCGGCACCATTATTGAGCGGCTGAACTGAGCGAACTGCCGCAAACATCCTTGATGCAATGTGACGGCTCACCCCGCTTCAGCGGGGCGCTTCTCAGGCTACGCTTGCGGCAACCCGCTACGTTAGCACCTGACGGTCGCGTCCCGACCGACTTACACT
>JAADYW010000258.1 GCA_010092845.1 Chloroflexota bacterium | reverse complement strand
GGATCCATGATATGGATGGCCATCATCAGGTACGCTTTGGCGTCCAGACTCAGGCGCTCACGTAGGTCAAACAGATTGCTGATGCGCGAGGCATTGCCAGCGCCGCTGTAGGTCAGCGCATAGACGATAAAGGTTCGGCGGTTCAGAAGCCAGCTATCAGCCGTATTGAGTGACCCTTCGTTTTCCAGAAGATAGCTATTCAGGAAACCCTGGGCACGCTGGATAACCTGTTCATCGACCGCGAATCCGTTGCCACGCGCGGTGGTCAGGCCGATCAAAGCATAGGCCGTTATCAACTCATCGGATGCGTCGTTGGGGAACCAGCCCCAGCCGCCGTCGACCTTCTGCTGGGCATAGAGGCGCTGCAATGCCAGGTTGACCTGGGCTTCAAGTTCGGCCTCCAGCTCTGGCGATGATAGGTCAAAGGACTGCAATGCTCTCACGGTGACGATATTTGGCAGGAACCGGCTAACCGTCTGCTCGATACCCTGATGGGGGCGATTCTCGAGGTAGTCCAGTCCATCGAGCGCCGGGCCAGCCAGCGAGCGGTCGAGTTTGATGTCAAGTGTGCCCTGGGATGCGTCAATGGTACCGGGCAAGGCGATCACTTCTGTGAAGCTAAGTGCATCGGGGCCTTCGAGCACGCCGCTGGTGCCGACGGTTTCCGGCGCGACATACTGATAGACAGGTAGTAGTTGGTCGTCACCCTGGCCTAAGGGTGGCTTGCTGGCGTCCTGGAGGCTGCCGTCCCCGTTCTGTACGGCAAAGAAGACATCGACGGCCTCCACGTCCATAACCTGTACCAGCCAATTGACACGGGCACGACCGCCAGCCGGAAGCGTCACTGATTGGGTCAGGTCATTGTCATCAATAACCCGGAAACCAGTTCCCTGCATACTGATTTCGACCGTTTGCTCGGCATCCGTATTGTTATTGACCAATGCGGCGAGGGTGACCTCGTCATTCACGACCATGAAGCGTGGCGTAAGCGGGCGGATGAGCAGCGGCTTGGTGCTCAGGAAGTCAGTCGTTGTCTGGCCAACCAGCATCGGCCCATCGGTGCCCTCGGTGACAGCCCGCGCATCAATGCGCCAGGTAGTCAGGTTGTCCGGCAGTGTGACGGTAACGGTGGCTTCACCGCTCTGGTCAGTAACAACGTCTGGTTCCCACAACGGTGTATCCACAAAGTCCTGGCGGACATCAAAGATGCCCATTTCGGCGCCGCCGCCGCCGCCGCCTTTCACGGTATCAATGATATTCTGCGTAACGCGATCCACCGAGACGGTCAGGCTGCTGGCTGTACGGACGCTGACACCTTTGCGTCCATAGAAGTAACCCAGCAGGGTATCGGTGTTCGGCGGTGCCAGCGAAAGCACTGCCAGGTCGGAGATGCTGACCCCAACCTCAGCGCTGACCGGGTTGCCCTGCCAGTCGGTGGTTTTGATATTCAGCGTGACCTCATCGCCGGGGCCGACGGTTACGCCTGCGGGGATGTCTGGCGTGACTTCGAGATTCATGACCAGGCGTTCGGTCTCGACATTGAGCTGCACCAGCCCCATCCGGAACTGGGTATAGGGATTGTCAGGATCAACCCCCTTCATCAGCATCACAGAAACGAAGACATTGGGGGCATATTCCGCCTCGATAGGCAGCTCATATACATATGAATTGGTCTCCATCTGGATGACTTCCGTCTGGATCAAATCGCCGCGCTCAACCGTTATCAGGGCGACAGTCTCTCCCTGGAAGGGGCTGGCGATCAGGATCTCGGCGGTATCGCCAATGGCGTACAGGTCTGCATCGGTAATCAGATCGATCCGGTTACTATTCTGCTGGCGCCAGGAGACGTATTCCTCGCCGCTGACATACATATAGGCGCTGCTGTTGACAGTGTTGCCTGCCTCGTCACGTGTTACCGCGTAGATCTTGTAGGTTCCGGCACGAGGTGGGGCGAATGTGATTGCTCCCAGACCATCGCCATCGGTGGTAACCGAGCCACTCTCAACGTCGATTTCTTCGACCTGCCAGGTCCAGGTGGTGCGCTCATTGGCATCCTTTTCCTGGACGTTGGACCAGCGGCGCTCCACAATGCGGTATTCTACGGTCTGGTTGCTAACTGGCTCGCTTTGCCAGTCTACGGTCAGGACATTGACTACGGCCTCTTCACCAGCCGTATTGACGTAGCTATCCGGCGCCAACCCGACATAGACCTCGCCCTGGTGCACTACGACCTGAGTCCTTGCGGCGACCTGCTGATCGCTCTCGTCGGTGACGACCGCTTCAATGGTATAGCGCTGGCTTTGGGTCTTTTCGCCAAGATCGGCCGGTATCTCGATGATGAAACGGCCTGCATCGTTCGTTTGCCCCTCGCCACTGGCAATTTGCTCCTCAGCCGGATCGTAATACGCGCCAGGGCCTTGATCCTCATTGAAATCAATGAAACTCCACGTTCCCGGGCCGTCGTATTCGAAGAAGTGATTCCGGCTGAGCACGGTCCAACTGATATCGGCACTGGAGACCGGCCCGCCGAAGAAATAGCGGCTGTCGACTTCCACCTGGATCGTCTCGCCCTGGACAACTTCTTCACTGGTGGGTATCACCTCTACCTGGAACTCCGGGGCGCGGTATTCGGCAACGCTGAAGCCAACCCTGAATTCAAGATCGGTCATGCCCGTCTCAGTCTGAACCGGCATGGTGGCTACGATCTGGTAATAACCCAGTGCTGCCTCGGCATCAAGCACGAACTCGCCAGAGAATGTCCCATACGGCGACAGTTCAGCGACAGTCTCGTAAACAGCAGTCCTTTCTGGATCGTAGACGGTAACGGGCACCTGCTGGACGCCCGTTACCGGGGTATAGCGAATATCCTCCTGGTCGCGCAGGATACCCCGGAAATAGACGGGCTGATCGGGGCGATAGATCGGTCGGTCCGTATAGAGGTAACCTACCGCCGGCGCGGGTTGGAAATTGGCCGGGATGTCGAAACGCCAGGGATCAATACCCTGGGAGAAATCGCTGACCACGTAGCCGAAATGCTCTTCAGTCTCGACGACAGCGAACAGCGTCGTATACAGCGTATCCAATTGCGGGATGTCGATGATTGCCAGCCCATCCTGATCGGTGGTAGCGGACTGGATGACGCTGAACCCTTCGTCGTAGAAGGTGACCGGCACGTTCGGGATTGGTTGTCCCGTCTGCATATCGGTTACCCATGCCAGGCTCTGATTGGGGCTGAATTTCATCGTGATGTTGGCTGTAGCCACGACCAGCATATGGCGTTGAGGTTCATAGTCCAGAGAGCGGGTCTGGGGCGATTCCCCGGTAAGGAAGTAGACGCCGGGCGACAGCGGCGGCGGTGTTTCATCCTGGCTCTCAGTTGTTGGTGGTAGGCTTAGTGGCTCTATGAAGTAGTTTTCAGAGCTGCCCTCAGCCATCCAGCCCTCGACGTTGTCCTCCGGATTGTAGATCTGCCACCAGAGGTATCCGTCCGCGCACAGTGGCCCCCCACGGATTTCAAATGTGACGCCGGGGTCATATTCGGTCAGGATTTCCCCGCCGAGATTAGGCTCCGCACGGACGCGGGTTGGGCGCGGGTCATCGAAGGCAACCTGAGCCTGCGCGCCCACCATCAGGCGGGTATCCGGTGCGCCCAAGCACTGAATATTCTCGACACCGCTGGCACCTTGCTCAGAGAGGTAGATGAGTTCGTAGCGGCGTGCATTGAGTTGCGCCTCTACCGGGACAGACCAGCTACGAATGAGTTGCGCCGGGTCACCCTGATAGTCGTAGCGACGGTTGTAACCATCTGGTCCGGTCAGGCTGGCCAGTGTTGCCACACTTTCGCGATAGAGCTGGAACTCCAGCGTCTCAACATTACGGTGGGTGACAAACAACTGTGTTGCTGCGTTATCGGCATTGTACAGACCAACGAAGTCCGGCGTGTTGAACGTGACTTCGGGTGGATATGGCGCAGTTGTATAGGTGACCACCGTGGTCTCATTGATCGTGTTGCCATAGGGATCGGCAATGCCGGGGGCGATGGTGACGGTATAGGTTGTGCTTGGCTCAGGATCGAAGTTTAGCGCATAGCTGTTGTCATAGGTGTAATAGTAAGCCTCATAGTCACGCGCTGGCTCCGGCTCAATCGTTACTTTGCCCTCTAGTGTCGTCTCGTCAATCGGCGCGTTGAAGAAAATCCGGAACCCACCATAGGGTTCAGCGGCGCGGGCGCCGTCACGCGGTTCAGTACGGGCAATCGCTGGATAGGGTACTGTCCGGAAACTCTGTGTGTAGGTGAAGTTTAGGGCCGCGCCGGCAGGTGTCCGCACGATGTCGCGGTCAACAACGATGTCGTATAGCGTGTTAAGTTCCAGAAGCTCGGTGGGGGTGATCGTAGCCGTACGGGCGTCCTCACTCCATTCATAGGCCAGTACTGGCTTCTGGCCGGCGGGACCTTCGAGCCGGATGCCTTCTTGCGTGGCTGGATCGATGGGCTGAGAAAACCTCACGGTGATCTGGGGATCGAGCCTGATATCCGTCCGACCATCGCTGGGAGTCACACGCTCAATGACAGGATTGGCCGTCGAGAAGGTGAAGCGGAATGCATCCTGCAGGATGGCGCCGCCTACGCTTTCCAGGCCAGGCTCAACTTGCACAGTGTAGGTGGTGCTGCCAACGAGTACAGGTGCTGGCTCGAATACGAAGATCGAGGTGTTGAGCCACTGGCCTTCGCCAGGGGTCTCAGGCGAGATACGCAGCGGGTTAGGAAGGTTAGCCTGGTCTGAGATCCCGGTCAGGGGAACCACTGGCCGGTTGAAGATGATAGTGATCGTACTATCGACCTCAACCTGTGCGGTATCAGGCGCGGGCAATACCTCAACGACCTCCAGGTATCCGATCGACACCAGACGAAGCGTATAGGGCTCGGCCATCTCCTGGCCATCGGCGTCAGTGGCAAATACCGCGAATGTGTACTCGGTATCGCGCTCGTAGTCGTTGTCCGGTGTAAAGACCAGCGTCCGATCATCATCCCAGTTCCAGGCGCCTCCCGGGTCCGGGCTAACGGAGAACTGATTAGAGGCGTTTGCGGTGTCCATGGGCCGGTCAAAGGTGAATTCAACCGGGCTATCTAAGCTGAGTTCTTCACCGGCCAGCGGATTGGTTGCGATGACCCGCGGTGCAGCGATTTGGTCGTCGCCATCCTGGCTGAAGACGGCAAACGGCGCGCCAAGTGCCAATATTCCTAGCAATAGCACAAGAAGAACGGGCTTGTTTTTGAGCATGAGCATACCTTAATCTACCTGCGAGTATACGGGACGTGGTTGTGGCGTTGTGTTTCTTGTGTTCACAACACTATATTATCGCATAGATTCGATATGGCAGAACAACGGACGGACTACGTTATTCCGGCGGTGGGAGCAGGTGGCGTGGCTCGTGGTCTTCAATCATGATCTGCGGGGCGTCGGTTTCAAGTGCTTCAGCGCTAGTTTGGCCGATCCACTCATCGAGGATGCGGGCTATTTCAGCGAAAATCAGGACCAGGCAGAAGGTCAGAAAAGCCCACAGCATGAACACAACCACCGTTGTAACCGAACCATAGATGAAGGTGAAGTTCGTCAAGCTACTGAGATACCAAACAAAGCCCATCTTGGCGAACTCAAACGCGATACCGCCAATCAATGATGCGGAGAGGATCGCATCCCAGCGCAAATGTGAGGCGGTAATGAAGCCATAGAGCATCGCGAAGATGGCGGCGTTAAACGCCACCGGGACCAGAAAACTGGCCAGCGTCAACCAGGTACTGAATTGGTTGAAGAATACCAATCCCAATAGACTGAAGATCAGGTTTGTGAGCAAGGATGCCAGCAGAAAGATGCCCAGGACGGTAATCATGACCGCGCCAATGAGACGGCGCTCGTAGATCTTGCGGCGTCGGGGCAGCCCGAAGACGTTGCTCAGAACTTTCTCAAGATTGCCAAATAGATTGGCTGAGGACCAGGCCAGCACGATAATCGCGAAGATACTGGCAGAGCCACGCTGTTCTGCGGCTGCTGTCACGGCGTCTTGCAGCACATTGGCGGTATCACCGGGGAAGAAAAAGGCCAGGAAATCGCGGATCTGGTTGCTGGCCGCAGCGGAGTCCAGGAATAGGGTGCTGACAACAATAATCAGTAGCATCAAAGGGAATAGCGAAAACAATGCGTAGTAGGCCAGGGCGGCGGCTTCGTGCGGTCCGTAGGTGGTGAACCGGTACAGCGCCTTGATGATCAAATCCAGCAGGCCATTGGTCAGCCGGTCCAGACGGATGCCAGTACGCACCAGGGGTCGAAAATAGCGGGACCAATACCGGAACCAGATGCTGTTTTGTTGTAGACGGTGCATACGAACTCACTATTCCCAACGTCTCCGCAGAGACCTCAGTTGCCAGCCAGGCGCTCGCCGTATTGACGCTTGTAGTATTCCAGATATTCGCCCGACTTGATTTTGCGCCACCACCACTCATTATCACGGTACCACTGCACGGTGTGTTTCATCGCCGTCTCAAAATCTGTCTGGGGTGCCCAGCCGAAATGCTGGCGCATCCGGCCATTGGTCAGCGCGTAGCGGCGATCATGTCCGGGGCGATCCGTTACATAGCGGATCAGCGTTTCCGGCTTGTCCAGTAGCTTCAGGATTAACCGGGTCACATCAATATTGTGCATTTCATGCTCGCCGCCAACATTGTAGATCTCGCCTGGCGGCGCCTGATGCAGCGCGGTGTCGATCGCCATGGCATGATCATCGACGTATAGCCAGTCGCGTACCTGCATACCGTCACCATATAACGGCAGTGGGCGATCGTCAATAGCCTCGGTGATGAAGAAAGGCGCCAGCTTCTCAGGATACTGGTAGGGACCAAAGGTATTGCTGCCACGGGTCACGCTGGTATGCAAGCCATAGGTCACGTGATAGGCCCGGATCATCATTTCGCCCCCCGCTTTGCTGGCCGCATAGGGGCTATTCGGCTCCAGGGGGTCTGTTTCCTTGAAGAAACCCTCTGGTATGCTGCCATAGACCTCGTCGGTCGAGACATGGTGGAACCGTTCGATGCCCAGCCGGCGCGCAGTTTCTAGCAGGATGTAGACGCCAACGACATCCGTATGGACAAAGGCGTGCGGGTCCAGGATGCTGCGATCAACGTGGGTTTCAGCCGCAAAATTCACGATAGTGTCAATTTCGTGCGTCGTACAGACACGCTCCACCGTTGTTTCGTCAGCAATATCGCCGCGTTCAAATCGATAATTGGGCGCGTCATGGATCGGTAACAGATTGTCGAGATTGCCAGCATAGGTCAACTTATCATAGACGATGATGTTGTAATCCGGGTACTTGTCGACCATGTAGCGCACAAAGGCACTACCAATGAAGCCGGCCCCGCCAGTAACAAGAATGTTCTTCATGTTTTTTGGCCTATCTATCCAGTAAGAAAACTTTGCTGTAGTCTCCCAGCGCCATCTTAATTGAGCGGGGACGCTGGTCCGTTATGTTCAAATGGGCATGTCGTCCGATCAAGCTGTCTTCTAGC
>JAADYW010000257.1 GCA_010092845.1 Chloroflexota bacterium | reverse complement strand
GACTTTCACCGGCATTCTGATCCTGCTGGCGTGGGTGGGGCTTAATGAAGAAGACCGGATGGAAGAGTTCACCGAGCGATTCAATGGGCGCTCAGTCGAACGTGGCGCAATCCTATTTGAGAACAATTGCTCTGAGTGCCACGGTCAATATGGCTATGGACTGGAGGGAGTCGCCCCGGCGCTCAACAGTCACCAACTCTTCGGCTACGACTATTTTGCACCCTATGACCAGGAATTGGCGCGCCTTGAAAGCGAGCTTGAAGCCCTCCAGGAAGAACCAGAGAGTCCTGAGGTCAACGCGCGCATTGAGGAACTCGAGGCCCAGATCCGCCAGGTTGAGGATGAGCGCCGTGAAGTGGAAGAGCGTCTACTGTATGACTACTCCGACCGGTTGGAGCCGCTTCAGCGTGAGCTGGAGCAACTGGATCAGCAGATCATCGAGCAGTTTGGTGAAGCATACAATATCACCAGCCCCACGCTGCTGACCGTCACCGTCAATAACCTGCAAAGCGAGATAAGCGCGCTTGAGGCCGAACAGGCCGAGCTACAAGCCGAGGTCTCAGCCGCCCAGGAAGCCGGCGAGGACCCCGACCCTGCGGACCAAGAACGTCTGGCTGAGATCGAAGTTGAGATCACCGCGCTGCAAGAAGAGCTTGAGCCCCTCGAAAATCTCAATAACCGGCGTACCACCCTGGTGGCGCAGGTCGGGCGCTTCCGGGCGTTGAATGACGCCAATCAGGCTGTCGCCAACCTGCGTGAGCAAATCGCTGAGGTTGAAAGCGAACTGGACGCGCTGCCACCGGCTCCCCAGGAAGGTGCTGACCCTGACGCAGAAGCACGCGCAGCTCTGAACAATGAGCTCGACCAACTGGATGATCAACTGTCACGGCAGCTCGATGCACGTGACGAAGCCCGCCAGGCGCTGATTGATGCCGGCGATATCATCCCCTGGGATCCAGATCGCGACGCCAGCCGCACGGATGAGCTGGCCTGGGAAGGCAGTCTGCGCGATCTGATCAAAACTACGCTGGTCAGTGGTCGCCCCACCAGTTCCAGCTATTGGCCGCGGCCAATGGCTTCCTGGTCACAGGAAGGTGGTGGCCCGCTGCGTGACGATGAAGTCGAAGACCTTGTCGACTACATCATGAACTGGGACCGTGATTTCACCGTCGAAGACCAGCGCAAGATTACTCAGTATCCCCGCATCCCGACAACCGGTGGTGGCGCTGAGATGGAAGGCGAAGCAGTTGGCACTGATGTTGATAGCCTGGTCACCGAGTTGAACGAGCTTGAAGTATCTGAAGACACGGAGATCATTGCCTTCGATAGCCAGGCCGGCCAGGCTGCATGGCAGGATCTGGGGTGTGCTGGTTGTCACATAGTTGGTGGCGGTGGCGCTGGCCCTGATCCGACGGGCGTCTACACACGCGCTGAAATGCACGCCGAAGAAGACGACTATGAAAGCCCGCGCCATTACCTTGTCGAGAGCATTGTCTTGCCGAACGCGTTCCTGGCTGAGGTCAATGGCGTTCAGTATGCTGAAGGTGTCATGCCGCAGAACTTCGGTGACCAGCTCGATATTGTGACGCTATCGAATCTGATCGCCTATCTGGAAAGCTTCGACTAGGCACATCGCAACCAGCCTCCGTTTGTGCTGGCACTCAAGGAAAAGCAGCATCCCACTTTACCCGGATGCTGCTTTTCTGCATCTATACCGTTGCGCTAAAATAAACGAAACCGTAAAAAAGATGTTAGCACCCGGCTGAGAACCTATCCGAATTGCGGCCATTCGTTATAATCCATTTTCTTACGCAACAAGCTGGAGGACAATCGTGATCAAGCGATCCGTGTTGCTTATTTTGCCGACATTCCTGTTTGCCCTGATTTTAATTGGTGCAACCACGTACAGCCCTATATTGGCTCAGGACGGCGGTGACCATGAAAATGAAGAGGACGAAATCGTCCTGAAGGGGGCAGTGCTCTATGCAGAGTTCTGCAACGCCTGTCATGGCCCTACGGGCGAGGCTATTGCAGAAGGAAGCACCTTTGCCACCATTACAGATTACGATCCAGAACAGGCCGAAGCGCGTATCAAAGAAGGCTATGACTCTGATCATGATGATGACATCATGATGATTGGCTATGGAGAAGGTTACGATGGGCCTTTGAGTGACGCCGAGGTTGATGCTATTCTTGCGTATATGAGCACCTGGTCCGATCCAGATGTGGAAACACCTGCTCTACCCGAGCCGAACCTCGCTCCAGGACCAGAAGAAGTCATCCGGGCGGGCAACCCACAACGTGGCGCAGAGCTCTACGCCGTTTACTGTCTGGGGTGCCATGGCCGCGAAGCGCAAGGGCGCGAGATGGAGAACTTCCCGGGGTTTTCTATCGATGAGAACACCCTGCGCATCGTAGAAACAGGCGAGGGGCACGGGCCAGTCCCGGCTTTCGCACGGGCAGTTGGTGGTCCACTATCGACCGATGATCTTGACGACCTCGACGCCTATCTACGGACGCTTGAGGTCGACAAGGATGAAGATGAGGACGATGCCCCTGAGGGCGTTAGCACGTTATTATTGATCCTGGGCTTTGGCGCTATCGGTGCAGTCGGCGCATTCTATGTCGCCAATCAGCGGGCCCAGAACCGGGTTGCAGATAGCAGCGACGCAACATCGTAGGATTTCAAGAACCCGAACATTATTAGGTAATGGGAGAAAGCAACAACATGGCTGAGACCAACTGGGAAAAAACTCCAGAACTCGCTGAAAAGCTCCAGACCGGCCGCAAGTCACAACGATGGCTGTTTATGGGAGCTGGCTTAGCTTTGATCGGCGTGGTCATCTTCCTGGTGATTAACAGCGCCGGCGCGAAATATTTCAAGACCGTCGATGAACTGGTTAGCGATCCTGACTTGGTCGGCAAGAAGGTTCGCGTATCAGGGGCAGTGGTCCAGAACGCCGAGGGCGTGAATGATGTCCATTTCGACTCGAGCACGAACACGCTGACGTTCCAAATCGCCCATATTCCAAACGACAATGACGAGCTGCGCGAGCAGGGCGGGCTAGGCCCAGTGCTGGCCAGCGCTGTCAACAACCCGGATCTGCCGACGATCACAGTGGTGTATGAAAATAACGAAATCCCTGACTTGATCTATGGATCGGAACCGACTCAGGCCATCGTCGAAGGCGAGCTTGGCAAAGACGGCATCTTCTATGCGACTTCTTTGCAGACGAAGTGCCCCACCAAGTACTCCGACGACGTACCTGATCAGGTCGCCGACAACTAGAGAGAAATCATACTCGGCTTATCGGAAGTAAGAAGTCTGCAGGGGGATGGGACGGTTTCTAACCGGCGGGCAACCATCCCCGGGCATCATCCAACGACAGGCAAATACAGTTTAGGAAGTCGCAACCTCAATGATTGCTGAGATTGGTATTGTTACCGTAGGGGTGGCATTGTTAGCCACCATCCTCGCAACCCTCATTGCGCTGTATAGCGCCTTCACCAAGAACGAAGTCATCACCCGTAGCGCACGCAATATGCTGATATTGGTACTGCCACTGCTTACCATCGCGTGTCTATTGCTGGTATACGCGCAGTGGACCGGTGATTACACGATCAAGTATGTAGAGACCGTATCTGCCAACACACAACCTGATGCGCTCAAGATCACGGCATTGTGGGGCAGCCAGTCAGGATCCTTGCTGTTCTACTCCTGGATGCTGAGTCTGTTCACTGTAGGTGTCGTGCTGCTGAACTGGAAGCGACAGCATCATCTGATGCCCTGGGTCATGGTTATCGCCGGGGGCACTTTGGGATTCTTTTTGATCCTGAACGTTTTCTATGAAAACGCCTTCGCCCGGAGCTGGATCGCGGAGTCAGAGGATCCAAAGACGTATGAGACCTCAGTTCTCCCTCCCGAAGGTAAGGAAGTCGCCTATCCCTGGCATACGGAACTGTGGAACACGCAAACCCAGCAACTCGAGACCTATACAATCTATACCACCAGTGATGAAACACCGCCGCAAATCCTCAACCCAACCTACCAGATCGTCAGCAGAGAGTATGATGGTGTTGGCCTGAATCCCCTGCTGCGGCATCCAGGTATGGTTATCCACCCACCAATGCTGTATCTCGGCTTCACCGGCTTTGTGATCCCTTTTGCTTTCGGTATGGCCGCCTTGATCGTCGGCCAGATCAGTGCTGACTGGATCCGGGCTGTACGCCGCTGGAGTCTGATTGCGTGGATGTTCCTATCCATTGGGCTGGTCCTGGGTGGGCGCTGGGCCTATGATGTGCTGGGCTGGGGAGGCTACTGGGGCTGGGACCCGGTTGAGAACTCCGCCCTTCTGCCCTGGCTAACCGGCACCGCTTTCCTGCACAGCGTGATGATCCAGGAAAAGCGCGGCATGCTCAAAGGGTGGAACATGATTATGGTGATTGCCACCTATATGCTGGTGTTGCTGGGCACCGTTGCAACACGGACAGGCCTGCTGAGCAGTGTTCACACCTTTGCCGAAAGCCCCCTGGCCCTACCAATGGGGACCTTTTTCGCAGCTTCACTCCTGGGTAGTATTGCCCTGTTCGTGTGGCGCGGCCAGCAAGGCTACTTCAAAGGCGACCATGAGATTGAAGGTATCTTGAGCCGCGAGAGCATGTTCATGCTCAACAACTGGGTATTCTTCGCCCTGACGATCATCGTCTTCTGGGGTACCTGGGCCGAGAAGATCACCGATTTTATGGTCGGCCTTGGCCTCAGGGGCTCGGTCATCAATCTGGGCCCTGAATACTATGAGATGCCCGTAGCCATTCTATTTCTGGTGATCTTCATCCTGATGGGGGTTGCCCCCCTGGTTGCCTGGCGACGAGCTGCGGCAGCCCGCCTCGGCAATGCATTGCTGATTCCGGTTGTCCTGTCCATTGTCGTTATGCTGGTACTGCTTGTGATGGGAATTGGCATTCTGACAACAATCGGCTTCGGGATCATGGCCTTTGCTGGGCTGGCAACCATCCTCGAAGTGTACAAGGGTACCCAGGCTCGCCATCGAGCCCATGGTGAGCCCCATGTCGTTGCGCTTTTCAAGTTATTACAACGCGACCGGCGGCGCTACGGTGGCTATTTCATCCACATTGCTATCGTTATTATGGGGATTGGCGTGCTGGCCAGCACCGTTTACCAGGATGTTCGCCAGCGCACCCTCAATCCCGGCGATACGCTGGAACTTGGCCCCTATGTCATGCAGTTCGATCAAGTCTCGCGTGCAACAGCTATCGACGATCGTGAGATGGTTGTCGCCGACGTAAGTGTCTTTCGGGATGGGGAATTCGTCACCAACATGCGCCCACGCCGGGATTTCTTCAGCAGCGGTTCTCCGATGTCAATCGCCGGGGTTCATAGTACCGTCGAGGCCGATTTCTATGCGTTGCTGACGTTCTGGGAAGGCAATAGCGTCACTTTCCGCGTCTACTACAACCCCTTGATCAGCTTCGTGTGGTTAGGAAGCCTGATGCTGGTCATTGGCACGGTCATCGCTGCCTGGCCCGATCCTGAACCTGTCGCTATCCGTAGACCGCGACGCTCTAGCGTCCCCGCAACCGTTGCTGCAGGAGATTAACTACTATGCGACGTTTGAAACTAACCATTATGCTGGGTTTGGCGCTCAGTCTGCTGTGGGTTGTTCCCACGGTCGTGGCCCAAGGTGGCGACGAATATCCACCGAATGTAGACCCAGACGACGTATACAAGATTTCCCGGAAACTGCACTGCGATGTCTGTCAGGGCGTCCCGTTATCAGACTGCCCCAGCCAGCAGTGCCAGGCCTGGCGCGAGGAAATCGGTGATTTACTATCCCAAGGATACAGCGAAGACGAGATTCGCGAGCATTTCGCGGACCGCTATGGCGACAAAGTATCTGGTGTACCCCTTGACGAAGAAGACCGCTTCCTCACCTATGCGATCCCGATTGGCTTCGTGGTCTTGCTTTCCATGGGCATTGGTTGGCAAGTCTACCGCTGGCAAAACCAGGATAACCAGGCGCTTCAAGTCGCCCGCACGGCAGGCGTCCACGCCAATCATGACCGCCCTGTACCCGACAATGTCGATTCTGCTTATCTCGAACGCGTATTAGCGGCACTGGAGGACCATAGAAGATGACCAACGACAATAACCTCCCCCCGGTTGATCCTTATAGTGATGATGCTCCGGTCGAAGACCCGTATGCATCATCAACGCCAAACAATAGCATCGGGGATGCGGCAAGAGGCCTACCTTTGCAGATAACCCCCTTCTCGGTTGTGGTTTTCGTCCTGGCGGCGATGTTTGTGGGGGTTATCGCGTGGGGTATCACCGAAAACAAGAAAGATACCATCAAAGAAGGCGAAGCCCCAGACTTCTCACTCGAAGTCTATAGTGACACGGATATCCAGTTTGAGAACATAAATGTTCAAATGGACTACTCCGGGGAAACCGTCAAGCTCTCGAATTTCCGTGACCAGATCGTCGTTCTGAACTTCTGGCAGAGCAATTGTGTACCCTGCCATCAAGAAGCTGAAATGCTGGTAGATCTCTACAATGAATATCGCGGTCGCGGCGTCGTATTCATCGGCATCAATGCCAAGGACCCCGATAAAGACGCCTTTGCCTACATCCGCCAGTATGACATCAACTATCCCAACGGTCTAGATAGAGGGGATCGTATTCAGGAAGACTACCGGACTACGGGTTATCCCGAGACCTTTGTCATTGACCGCGACGGCAATATCCAACGGCACTTTGCTGGCCCACCGGGCGAAAATGCGCTCAGGGCCGAAATTGATAAGGCGCTGGAAGAAAGCTAAAGAGATAACGAGCTATGTCTGAGGTTGCGATTCTAATCGGAGTGTTCGCGGCTGCCATCATTGGCTATGCGGCAATGCTGCCTATCCTGGCCGAACGCCAGATCGCTGGTATCGAGCGCAAACGCTATAACCGCCAGCATGACCTGGATGAACTCCAGGCCCGATTTCACCGCCTCATCGAGAGTGTGCTCGACCTTGATTTCGACTATGACATGGGCAAAGTCACGCCCGAGGTCTACGTCGAACAACGGAAGATGTTGATTGGGCGTAGCGTAAGCGCTTTGATCCAGCTCGATAAAGCGGAAGCACAATGGAACAGGGTTGACCAGGAAATCGAACAGGTTATCGCCAACTACCGCGGAGATGGCACAAGCCCCAGGGCTGACCATGTTGAAGCCGTTGATGGCGAAATCGAGGCCATGATAACAGCCAGGCGTCAGAAGGCCGTCCAGGGATGAGACGGTGGTTCCTATGGCTTGGCATCTTGGGGTTGCTGCTGATTGGCAGCAGCCCCAAACCTACTATCGGGCAGGATGGCCTGGTCAGCATTTCGGGGAAGATTATCCAGGGGACATCGAGCGGCCAACCGCTTCCCCAGAATCTCCCCATTGAGTTACAGGTCATTAGTGTCAGTCAGAAGCAGCCCAGCGAGATTCGCAGCGCAATCACCGCCAACAACGGCGAATTCACGTTTGAAAACGTGCCCGCGCTCAGCGGCAACGACTTCTACATTCTATATACCACCTATGATGGGATTCGCCAGTCTACTCCGCCTTTGTATGCGGACCAGGTGGACTTTGTTGCCTTCCCGGTTTATGAGACAACCAGTCAATTGGAAGGCGCTGAAATCATCGGGGGGAGCATCCAGATCAACGAGTTTGCGGTGATGCGCGATACCAGCGTGGCACTCGAGGTCGTGATGGAATTGCAGATTGTCCATCATGGCGACCGGATTATCTACGCTAGCGATGCCTCGCCGCCAGTTTCCTTCCATTTTGAACTACCGATTGGTGCCTATAGTGTCGCTGAAGTCACCCCCGAGGATTCACAGGATCTTACCCATCTTCACCTTCAGTCCAGGCCCGAGACCGGGACAACATTGGTTGCCGACACCTTGCCGCTGATACCGAACTGGCCCCGGCCACGAATCATTCGGGTAACGTATCTCTTGCCATACCCGGACGAAGCCATATTTGATCAGCCATTTCCCGTGCCGGCCGACAACCTCGAGGTATGGGTGCCCAGCGATACCGTTTATGTCGAAAGCAAAGGGCTGACGCTGGTTGAAGAGGATCGGGTCCTCGCATCCGGGCGCCCCGAATATCGTGTCTACCGGCAGAACAACCCCCTACCCGCTGGTGAGAGCTTGATCTTCGCTTTGCAAGGTGAACCCAGTGAAGCCCTAAGTGGCGCGAGGCCCGCTACGGCGGCTTCAAGCCAGGAAGATGACGACAGCGGCTTGCAGGAATTGCTGCTAATCGTCGGTGGCGTGGTTGCATTGGGGATTGGCGGCGGGATCTGGCTCATTCAGCGCCGGCGCACCGCGGCCATGGCGGCAATGCTCGATTCCTCCCATGAAACGGATTCAACATGATCGTTATCGATAAGCTAACCAAAGCCTTTGGCTACTACCCGGTACTACGGGGCATTGACCTGACGGTTGAACGGGGACAATTCGTTGGTCTCCTAGGACCGAATGGTTCTGGCAAGACAACTTTGCTGCGTATCCTGGCCGGCCTATCCAAACCAACAACGGGGCGCGTGACCATCGGTGGCTGGCAGGTCCCTGAGGAAATCGCCGCTGTGCAGCGTCAGATCGGCATCGTGAGCCATCTACCCCTACTGTATGATACCTTGACGGCTGAGGAGAATCTGCTTTTCTTCGCGCGGCTCTATAACCTGCCAACGAGCGAACGCGCTGATCGTGCGCATACAATGCTCAAACGCGTCGGCTTGGAGAAACGGAGCCGCGATCTGGTCCAGACCTACTCCCGGGGAATGCAACAACGCCTAGCTATCGCCCGCGCACTGCTCCATGATCCCGCCATCCTCTTCGTGGACGCACCGTATACCGGGCTGGATCAGGACGCCTCGGCGCTGCTGGACGAGCTGCTGCGCGAAGTCACGGGCATCACTGAAGGAGCGCGTACGGCGATCATGACGACGCACGATTTACGCCGCGCCTACAATCTCACATCGCACATTGTCATCCTTAGCCGGGGCAAGGTCGGCTACTACGACACAACCGCAACCTTGTCCGTCAACGATCTTCCTCAGATCTACGCCACCACCACAGGAGCTGCCGCCGCTTAATGAACGCCAATAAAAACGAGTTTCGCACACCTTACTGGCGGGTCGTGGGGACGATTGCCTGGAAAGACCTCCGCGCTGAGATTCGTGGGCGCGAGATGGTTACCTCGATGATGCTCTTCGCCGCGATATCGGTGATGATTTTCTCATTCGCTCTGGAGCTCGATGATCAAGCGCAGCAGGAGACTGTCAGCGGAGTCTTGTGGGTCACAATCGCCTATGCTGGTACATTGGGCCTCGGGCGCTCGCTTTCCGCAGAGAAAGACAAAGGTAGTCTGGATGCACTGCTGATCGCTCCGATCTCGCGAAGCGCCCTATTCTACGGCAAAATGCTGGGTAACTTGCTCTTCACAACAGCCGTTGGCATTCTGATGATGGCATTGTTGACGATCCTTTTTAATATCAACCTATTCTTGCCACTCCTGTTGTTGGTGGTGATCCTGGGATGCCTGGGGTTCTCGGCTACCGGTACACTCGTCGCCAGTATGAGCGTCTACGCACGCGCCCGCGAGGTACTGTTGCCAATATTGTTGCTTCCGATCGTTTTACCCGTGATTATCAGCGCGACACGCTCCAGTGTGGCTATCATCACCGAGCTGGGCACAGAGGATTGGCTGCCCTGGATCCAACTACTTATATTTATTGATATTGGATATATGGCACTGGCATTCTTTTTGTTCGATTTCATCGTTGAAGAATAGAAACTACTGGTATAATCCCACAGCGTAGGAACAGTAAAGGAGTTTAACAACACATGGAATATTCATCGCAGCGTACAGCATGGCTCACCATTCTGACCTACGTCAGCATCGGGCTGGTAATCGCATCCGCAATCATGATTCTAGCCTATGCGCGGCCCGAGCAAGTGCAAGGCAATGCACAGAAGCTCTTCTATATCCATCTGGGCACCTTTTTCGGCTCGTTTGTGCTCTTTGGGGCGGCTGTCTTTGCTGGCATTCAGTATCTACGCACCCGCCACAACCGGTGGGACGATCTTGGCCTCGCTTCTATCGAGGTTGGGTTGATATTCTCACTGGTGACTATTGTCAGTGGCGCGGCCTGGGCACGGCCCATCTGGAACACCTGGTGGACCTGGGACCCACGCCTGACAACGGTCGCGGTGATGTGGTTGACCTATGCCGCCTATCTTATGCTCCGTGCGGGTATTGAGGACCCTGACCGGCGCCGGCGCTTTGCCGCCGTCTATGGCATCCTGGCATTCAGTAGCGTTATCTTCACGGTGATCATCATCCGCGTGCGGCCAGACACGATTCATCCGGTAGCTGCAGGCCCAACCCTATCTGAAACCGACGTCACGGGTGCCTTCGATATGACACCGCGCATCGTCCAGACCCTACTCTTTTCTATATTCACATATGTCCTCGTATCGATCATCATCACCTGGCACCGTATTCGCCTGGAAAACCGGGCGCATCAAGTCCAGCAACGCAAAGTCAACCTGCTGATGAATACCTGAGGAAAAGCTGATGCCTGAACCAATTATCATCCTAGCCGTTAAATACACCGACTACATGTTGTTGGGCTATGGGCTGGCGGCCGTCCTCATTGGGGGGCTAATTGCCAGCATCTGGTGGCGCTATCAGCTCCTGCGGAAGGACGAAACGCTCCTGGAACAACTTGAACAAGAGGGACCAGCTGAGGCGCATTCAACCAGTGAGCACGCCCCTCCTCAGCCTGGGCAAGCATCGCCCGGGACTTCTGACCGGCAACCGACAACTCCATAAACAGCTACACTCTAGCATCCACACGGAACCTATCGAGGCCGGGACCCCGCTGGTAGGTTCCGTTCCGCTTCTTGAGCGAAAACTGGTCCTCGGCTATACTGTCTTTTATCAACGCTTAAGCCACTCTCAATAAGGACCTTCGGTGACCCCAGCGAACCTTCCAGAAACGATGGTTCAACCAGATGCACCTCAACCGGATAGCTCACACATTGCGGCGCTGGTTCCCGCAATCGTCCGTGAACGCCTCCTAATGAATAAGCCATTGCTGCCAGGTATTATCGAACAGCGAGAGGCACTCGTCGCGCGCATCCGGGTAGATACCCCAGGCCAGGCAGAGCTGAGGAAGATCCTGCAATCTATTGGCGAACCTGAGGTAATCCTGGTGATTTTCAATCACCTATTCGGCACCATAATCAATCACCTGGCCCGCGTCGGCGCTGTGATTACTGATCTTTCCCTAGATGGCTTAACTGTGTTATTCCCATTGGAGACCAGCACCCAGGCCGGCCTGATTCACCAAGCCCTCGTCAGCATTGAGGACGCCATATCTGACGATGCCGAGAAGTCGCCGCCAGGATACCCTGACATTCATTGGCAACCTGCTGCGGGTCTCGGCACCAGCCGGCTAGCCTTGATGACCCTCCAAAGCGCCACGGTTGATCGCAGCAGCCTTATCGTCGAAGGTGAGGCGTTTTCCCAGGCAGAAGCCGCCCTAGCCCGAGCGGAGGCGCAGCAGGTAGTTGTTCATCGGGATGTCCTCAAGAAACTGGGTAGCGCCCCTACCGGGCAATGGATCAAGAACCAGTATTTTGTACCTGAGGATGGCTTCAAGCAGAACATGGTCGGGCGCATCCTGCGCGCGACGGGTGATGACGATGCTATCGCCCGACGCAACCGTTTGTCCCTTTCCAGGAGCCAACAAGAAATATTGAGCCAGTACGTTGATCCAGCGCTATCGGCACAGTCTCCATGGCGGCAACTCCTCGAAAATGGCCACGCGGCACAGAACCTGACCTGTCTTCATCTTCATATAGCCGACATGTCATTGCTCAATGAGACAGGCCTGAAGCACTGGCAGAACGTACTCGACAAATCCTTGCCGATTGTCGAGCGCTACGGCGGGCTGGTCGAACAGATCCGGAATTGTAACACTGACCAGGGCGAAATCCGTGTCGTTTTCGGCCTGAGCGGCGACAAAACTGATGTCGAGAGCCGGGCAACCAGTTGCGCCCTGGCCCTTCAGCGCGCGCTCCAATCGCTGGAGGTTCAAACGCGTATTGGGATTTCAACCAGTAAAGGTGTGGTCGGGATCATCGGCAGCACCTACTACCGTCATCTGGTTGCCATTGCAGAAGCCGCGCTAGAAAGCAATGCTCTGGTCAACCAGGCCCAGGATTACGAGGTTCTGGTGGTTCCCGCGATCCAGCGAGCGACACGTGAGGAATTCATCTGGCGGCAGGTTGAAGAAACAACACACTTCGCCCTAGCCGGAGAAGTAACCCTCGGTACAGGCCTAACCACGCGCATCCAGGTAACCAAGCAACCGCCCCTCATTGGCCGCGAGGAGGCAATCCAAGCCCTGCGCAATCTCGTTGAAGCTGCGCACAGTGGCTACCCGCAACTGGCCATCATTCACGGAGAAACGGGCAGCGGGCGTTCCGCATTGATCGACGCGCTCATCCGCGAATGGCTGAAACGCAATGGTAATGGCTTCATCTCGATCGGTCCGTCATATATTCCGGCAGCCCCCTATTCGCTCTGGTTTCCCATTTGGCAGGCCCTGTTTGAGCTCTACCCCGAAGCCACCCCAGACGACAACATGGCGCACCTGGCGGAAGCATTGGGACGTTTGTTGCCCGAGTTCGAAGGTGGCGCCGAACTGTTCGCCAATGTGATGGGGCTAGTTGTTGACCCGCCGCCCGAGGTGAGCGGGCTTGGCCCCGAAGCACGCCAGCAGCGAATCCTGGATGCGAGCGCAACGCTCTTCAAGCAGCTCGCTGAGATGACGCCCATCTTGCTCGTATTCGAGCATATAGAGAATACTGATGCACTCTCCATCACCCTTGTTGAAAGGCTGCTGGCACGCTTGACCAACACCAGAATCCTGGTGTGCATTGAGGACCGTCATAACAAACTGCACTCCCTTCAGAAACGGTTTCCCGAGGCCACTGTCATCGCGGCCAAGCCCCTAGACAGCTTTGCATCTTGGCAGTTGCTGGAGCACTTCTTGCCGGATGTCGAATGGCCATATGGCTATGAACACGCCGTAGAGGCACGTATCGGTCCCAGGCGGGGAGAGGAGTCATCAACCGACATTGCGGTCTCACCAGCCTACGTATCGGCACTGGCTGCTGTTCTCAGCAACCGTGCCCTCAAACGCCAGGCGAATAACTGGATTTTTGATGCCGATTACTCGCCGCAGAATCTTCCCTATGATCTTGTCGAAGCCACAACGACCTTGCTCCATCGCGTATTGAGTAAATCCGAGGCCCAGATCGCCATGCGGGCTTCCGTTACCGGGCTGTTGTTCTATCACCATGCCCCGTGGCTCAAGACCCAATCTACTCTGGTCGATGCATCACTAGAAATCGGCCGGCTACGGAGTCTGTACGTCGTCGAGCCGTACATTGACCTCGGGCATACGCGTCGCTGGGAACGTTTTCGCCAGGATATTGTACGGCAGACCGTATATCAGGAACTGGATGCGACATCAAGAATCACCCTCCACACAATGGTCGCCGACTGGCTACAAGAGCACCGTCCTGGTGGTGCTGGCATGTCCGAGATCGGCTTTCATGCGCAGTTTGCCGGGCAAATCAACAAGGCCGTCGAGGCCTATCTGAACGCTTGTGAACACGGGATCGCCTGGGGCGCGGAGTCCGAAGCCTCGCAGAATCTTATCGCCGCCGAGCGACTGCTTTCCCGACAAGAAACGCCCCGGGCATTAACCTCGCTGACCCAGGTCTACCTCACGCGGGGTCAATTGCATCTCTATCACAAAGAGGCCGAGCGCAGCCTTGATAATGCGCAACGGGCTCTGGAACTGGCCGAGCAGGCTGAAGCACCGGATTTGCAGGCAACCGCATTACTGTTGCGCGCTCAAGCATTTCATCTGCTCCATGATTATGAGGCCGTTCAACGGGATGCAGAAGCGGCCGGCAAACTCATTGAACAAACAAACAACCGCAAAGAGGTTGTGCGGGCACGGTGGCTGCAAGCTCGGGCTTTGTTCTTAGTGGGCGAACATCGCCAATCCGCTCGACTTCTGATGCGTACCATCGCATCGGAGTCGGTACAGGATCATGCGACGCGCATCGAAATGGGTTTGGACATTGCACGCATCCTGCTAAACAATTATGAACGCGACCGTGCGGCCGAGTACGTCCTGCAGCTCCGAAAACAGGCCAAGCAGATTGGGGATCCTGTTATTCTCCATGAGGTCCTGAGCCTGGTAGGGCACATGCATCTCCTCTACGGGCAAGCTGAGGAAGCGATTGATACTCTTGAGAGGGCCCTGAGCCTGCCCCCACCACCTGATGCTGGCCTGGGGCGGCTCGGCAGTTTACTGACCGATCACGGGACAGCGCTATGTTATCTGGGCCGCTATATTGACGCTGAGGCCAGCTTCGACACTGCGTTGGGCTATTTCATTGCCACAGACGACACCCCCGCAACCGTAAAGACACGCCTGATCCGTGCCAATGAGTTGTTCTTCGACCGCAATGATCTCTCAGAGGTGCAACGTGCACTTGACGATGTCTATGCCCACACTGATGATCTTGAAAGGGGCCTTCTCACATTGGCCAACCTAACGCAGGCAGCCGTTTTTACGCGCCAGGAGCGCTTTGACGAAGCCGAAACAGCAATTCAGGATGCCTATCAGGTTGACGATATATCCATTCGCCATTGGTACGCGCCGCTCGGATATGTTCGCGAAGCAGAACTCGCGCTGGCACAAGGCGATGTTGACATAGCGGTGCAAGCCGCCACTAGTTCATTAGGAGCTGTCGGCATCAATGGCGACCTAACCCAGTTAACAGTGGCCTATTGCCTTTTTGCCGAGGCGATGATTATGCGCGGGGATAAATCCGACATTATTGAAGATGCCCTGGAACGTGCCGTGCTGAGTGGGCGTCAACAAGGGCGCCGCCTACATCTGGGGCGCGCACTCTATCTCTTGGGTCACTATTTGCGGCACAAATCGCGTCGGTATAGTAGCAATCGGGCGCGAGCCAGTGCGTTTCTTTTCGAGGCAAATCAGTTGTTCAAAGAAATGGACCTACCGCTACGGGAACAGATCCCCGCTTACATTCTCTCGTTGTGGAAGCAGACGGACTGAAACCGGGCCCGGTCCTGGCCAAAATCCTTGTTCCAGCTGTCACAATTAGCTATAATCCGCCGAAATAAGCCATAACCAGGAGGATAGTTTAGTGCGGAGCAATACAACGATGCCTGTTGCTGGCGCGATTTTTCTTGCCCTCTTAATTGGTGGCTATGTTGTCGCTGCTGGCCCCGGCTTGCCCACGGTTGAACAAGTAACCAATCCTGAGGGTTCAGTAATTAGCGCCACCGACAGCCAGCTCGGACTTCTGGCGCTCATTGTCATCGGTGTCTTGTTCGGGATGATTGTGATGGGAGCAGGCATGGCCGGCCTCGTCTGGTTTCTGAGCCAGGGTGTAACCACCGTTGGTCACCAGAGCGACAATCCCTTCAATTTCTCACTCAGACCAGAAGGCAACTCGATTGGCACACTAATCCAGCAGAACAGCATGAAGATCATTGTTACGCTGGGGGCCTTATTGATCATCGCCTTCATTTTGGTCGCGTTACTGACGCTTACCTAGGCACTAGAATCCTGCACTGAACTAAAAATGACAGGCACGTGCACCCATCCGGGTACATACCTGTCGTTTTTTATTGTCGGAAGCAGTTAGCATTGAACTCCGCTGCCCGTTATTGGTCGAGCTCGTGACGCACCGTTTCGTAGAGCACTTCTGCTTTCAGTTCACTCAAGGCATAACATGGCCCCCCAAGGCGCTCAGCAAGCCCCTGGGCAAGCCCCTGGTCAAATGCAGCATGCTCCATGTTTATCGTCACCGAGCGAATCATCTTACGCTTAAACTGCTCCGCAATTTGATGCGCTTCCTGCTGAGCCGGCATATCGGTCATCGATACATTACCCGCACCATCCGTCAGCAAAATGAGCAACGGCATAACATCTGGATACCGCGCCTGTTCCTGATGGATGACCTCATAGGCGAGCTTCAACCCGGCTGAGAGCGGCGTCTTGCCGCCGACCGGGATATCGGTCAGGGCTTTCTTGGCCAGTGCCACCGAGCTGGTTGGCGGTAGTATCAGAACCGCCCGGTCCTTCTGAAAGACGACCAACCCTACGCGATCGCGGCGTTGGTAAGCATCCGTCAGCAATGACATGATCGCGCCCTTGGTTGCACTCATTCGCTCAGCAACCGCCATGCTCCAACTGGCATCGACCACAAAGAGCACCAGGTTAGCGGCTTTTTTGACCCGGACTTTGCGATGTAGATCATGGCGATCGATGGCATAGGCGACGTTGCGCTTCTCCCGTTCGTCTTGGCGCTGGATCTGGTAGGGTGCCGCGGCCCGGATTGTCGCATCGAAAGCGATATCTCGAGGGCGACCATGAATCGGACGCGCTTGAATATACCGGCCACGGGTGCGGTCGGTGAGGGTACGGCTACGCCGGCCCGACGACTTGCGGGTCAGGCGATCGAGAGGGGTATCGAGATTGCGGGTCTGGAATTCGGTGCTGCTGCTGATCTGCTTGCCACCTTCCCACCAGTAGGCGTCTTGAGCATCTTGCAATTGCTGCTTGGCTGGGTCACTTTGGGACAGATCAGGTGCTTCCTCAGCTTTGGCCTCCGTGTTCATTCCGGGGCTTTTTTTTTAGCATCCTGGCTCTGGCTGGTGGGGGAATTACCGGGCTTCGCTTCGTCTTCCAGCTCAGAGGCAATATCCTCCAGGCGATTCTGAAGCTCCGCCACATCGAACACCGCATCGGAGAAGGGGCCACGGCGCAAACGGTGCGGTAATGCCAGCTCAGCGGCGATCAGAATATCTTCGCTGTCAACGTACTCGCGCCCTACAAAGGCGGCATTAGCCCGCGCCGTCTTGAGTATCACCAGATCAGCGCGATGCCCGTCAATTTGCAGCGCACTAGTTAACCGCGCGATGGTGTGAAGATCGTTGCGTGTATACTCCACCTGGTCCACGATCTGGCACGCAGCATCAATGCGCCGCGAAATCTCCCGCTCATGGGGTAACCACTCTTCATAGAACCCTTCCGGATCACTATCAAAGTGGATATGACGTTCCAGAACCTCCAGACGATCACTGGGAGCCGTCAACCCACGCACTTCGACTGATAGGCCAAACCGATCCAATAGCTGGGGCCGCAGTTCTCCTTCTTCGGGGTTCATAGTGCCAATCAGGATGAAGCTGGCTGGGTGTTGGAAGCTAATTCCCTCGCGCTCAATCACATTGACGCCCATCGCCGCTGAATCGAGCAGGAGATCGACAATATGATCATCCAACAAATTGACCTCATCGACGTACAGAATGCCACGATTCGCTGCCGCCAACACACCCGGTTCGAAGTGTTTTTCGCCAAGTTTGATTGCTTTTTCAATGTCCAGCGTGCCGACGACGCGGTCTTCTGTTGCCCCAACCGGCAAATCGACAAAGCGGCGACGACGCTTCACTGTCTGGACCTCACGTCCGCTCTGGACCCAATCGTGCACCAGATCTGACCACCGGTCAGGGCGGTTCGGGTCGTCGCTAAAAGGCGAATCGGCAACCACCTCAAGCTCAGGGAGGAGCGCTGCCAGGGCCCGGGCGGCGGTTGATTTTGCGGTGCCACGTTCGCCGCGAATGAGCACCCCACCAATGCTGGGATTGACGGCGTTCAGGCTCAGGGCACGTTTCATCTTTTCCTGGCCAACAATTGCTGTAAAGGGATAGATGCGTTGTCTCCGCATGGGCGTTTTGTTCTACCTCTACTACTACTTTGGAAACGCTTTCCGGGAGTCCATTGTAGCGTATTCTAACGGGTCTTCGTAGACTCAGTCCTTGCCATAATGACCACGCGCTATGTCACCAGGCAGGCGTTCCAGGATCAAGGTTACTGGGCCGTCGTTGAGGATCTCGACCTGCATATAGGCGCCAAAACGCCCCGTCGACACGCGCGTCACGCCCGCTTCCTGCAACATTTGCGCAAAGTGGTCAATCAGCGGTGCCGCGAGCTCTGGCGGCGCGGCCTCGGTGAAACTAGGGCGGCGCCCCTTGCGCGCATCGCCATAGAGCGTGAATTGCGACACCACCAGCGCCCCACCGCTTACATCCAGCAACGAACGATTGAACTTACCATCGTCATCCTCAAAAATCCTCAGACCGGCGATCTTCTTGGCCAGCCAAGCCGCTTCAGCTTCCGTATCAAGGTGGCCAACCCCCAGTAGGATTACCAGCCCATGTCCAATAGCGCCAATAACCTCACCGTCCACCCTCACTGCCCCTTGGCGCACTCGCTGCACGATCGCTCGCATTGTCGATCCGGCCTCCTGCCCAATTTTTCCGAAAACTTCAACGAATTTACTTAAAAATGTTGCCAAGTAGGTAGGTATACGTCTAAAATTTGACGCGCCCAACGCACTGCCAACGGAAAGGTAACAGACGGATCAGCCGATGACAACCCAAGATCGCCCACTACGAGTAGCTCTGGTCAGCGAGACCTTTTTGCCGAAGCTAGATGGCGTGACTACGGTCATGTGTTTACTGATGGATCATTTACGCAAAAGCGGCGCCGAAGCCATCCTCTTTTCAGGGGGCAAGCACGTCGAGAGCTACCAGGGTTATCCAGTCGTATCCATCACGCCCAGCATTCCCATGCCGATGTACCCCGAGATCAAGATGTCGTTGCCGCGCCGGGTGCATTTCAGGGCGCTCCAGGAATTCGACCCGGATATTTTGCACATCGCCAATCCGATGCATACCGGGATCCGTTTCGTCTGGTTTGGGCGCCGTCTCAACAAACCGGTGGCAATGTCGTTTCATACTCATATTATGGAAATGGCAAAGTTCTACCACCTTGGTTTTCTGCAAAGGCCGCTGTGGTACATTCACCGTATCGTCTACAAACGCGCTGACTACCGTTGGGCGACCTCCAAACGGGTGCAGGCGGAGCTGATTGAGCACGGCTTCGGCCCAACGGGGCTGTGGCGGCGTGGCGTCGATTCGAGTGTATTCTCACCGCACCAACAGCAAGAACAAATGCGTATGCGCCTGACTGGTGGACAACCGGACAAAACCCTGCTATTGTTCGTTGGAAGGGTTGCGCCCGAAAAACAGATCGGCCAGATCAAACACGTCCTGGATGCTATTCCCAATACCCATCTGGCGATCGTTGGCGACGGCCCTCACCGCGAGAAGCTGGAAAGGCATTTCAATGGCGCACCGGTAACATTTGCCGGTTATCTCAAGGGCAAAGAGTTGAGCGCGGCATATAGTGCATCCGATGTTTTCGTTTTTCCATCTGCGATTGAGACGTTTGGTCTGGTAGTAGCAGAAGCGATGGCGACTGGATTACCTGTCGTCAGTAGCCGTGTCGGCGGCGTGCCCGAGATCATTGAAACGGGGCACAACGGTTATATATTTGAACCGAACGATATTGACCAGATGATCACCTATGTCCAGGAATTGGTTGAAAATCCTCAGAAACGCCAGGAGATGGGCCAGAAAGGGATGGCGGCCATCCAACATCTGACCTGGCCAGTCATCATGGATGAACTCATTGAGGACTATCGTCAGATCATCGAGAATCACCAAGCTAAACTGCAGCAATAGCGCCAATTACTGCAACGGGGAGCAGCAAGGTGTTATTGAAAGACCCACCAGTCCAGTTCGTAACCGTTGATGATATCCGGCTAGCCTATCGTGAAAGCGGAAGCCGGACCAATCCGTCAATGGTGCTTTTGCATGGCCTGGCTGAGACGAGTGCATTTTTCTGGCGGCCATTGATCGCGCGGTTTCAAGCCGACTATCACATTATCGCCTTTGACCTCCTCGGGCATGGCGATTCCGACGGGCCCGAGAAAGGTTATGAGATTGAGGCGCAGGCAACACTAGTTGCCACAGCAATAACGAAGCTGGGGCTATCTCGCAGTATCTTGGTTGGGCATTCGCTGGGTGGTGTCATTGCCGCACGGCTTACAATTGATTACCCAAATCTGGTTCACAGCCTGGTGCTTTATGATGCTCCCCTTTCTGATACCCCCCCGAAGAACGTTCTCCGCTTTGCCCAACGCGTGCCGCTGACTGCGTTGCTACTCGTCCTGTCGGTGATATTTCCGCGTAGCATGGCGCGGCTGGCTCTCGGTGCATTACCGCTCCGTTGGGCGATCAAGGTCGCGCTGCGGCGCTGGCGCGTTCCTTACCGCCGCGAGCGGTTGAACCGCGAATTCCTGGACCATGCAATCCGTAATTCTGGCATTGTCTTGATGGAATGCTCCCGGTCGGCTTATCTACACCATAACCTCATCACCGATTTGCCGAAGCTCCAGACACCAACCTGTATGATAGTAGGCGACACAGATCTCCTATTGCCGGTGCGAACAGCACAAAAACTATCGCGATTATTACCCATGGGCCATCTTGAGATCATCAAAAACGCGGGGCACGTGGCGCTATTGGATGAACCAGAGCAGTTTAATACAGCGCTACTACGTTTTTTACAGAACCAAGAAGAGACTTATTCGGCCCACGTAGAGGTCATAGATCAGTATCAAGAAGTAATACCACAACTTCAGGCATGAGGCGCTACTCAAGCTGATTGGACGCACCTATTGGGGTGTTTTGGTGGGGTAACCTGGGCGCATGATGGAGCCATGCCCAGGCTACAGGCTTCTTCTAGCAAGAAAAAGGGATTTCGAAATGGTAAGTTGGCGTACTGGACGCGAACTCGGTCTACCGATTTTCTGGAAAGATCAGTACATACCTACCTTATCGGAGCTACAGCAAAAGTCGCGGCAGCAGCTAAGGGAACTGCATAAGACAATAGCTACTCACACATCACCAATATCAACCCAGCAAGCGACAGACGCCAAAGAGATCATCCAGCGTGCCAGCGGTTTTGAGGACCTAATCCCGGAAGTGGTGCCGCTCGCCCTGGACCTGGAAGACTATCTACTGGGTAACGGCCACATCAGGCTGTGGCGTGAGATGTTGACCCAGCTCTACACCGCGACGATGAATTACAGCGAAGATGATGCTGTACGTATGAAGCTCCTTGCCCGCATTGCCACTCGGTTGGGCATTGACGCCAGCGCCTACCATCTCAATCCCAAAGAGGCGGCTTCAAACTTCAAGTCTGCCATTGACTTCGGGCTGTCACATGGCGATCCTGGCCTGTGGTTGCCAGTCGCGGCCAGCTATCTGCATGCGACCGGGCTCGATAACCCACTCAATAAGACGCGAGAAGAAGCCGAGTCCCTGCTCGAGTTGGGGCGCCGTCACAATGATCTGAAGAGCCAGTTGATCACCTACATGGCCCTCGGGCTCGCCTATAACCATTACGGTCACTATGCCGACGCGTTCGTTTGGGGGCAGCAAGCCCTGGCAATCGCGTTGCAGGTCAATGACAGACGACGGGCGTTTATCTCAGGATTGGTCATGCTAGAGCATGCCAAACGCAACCCCCAACTGCGGCCCCATGCCCGCGAGCTGATCCTATTTCTCCGACGCGACTCCCTCCTGAATCACAATCTCAGCTATCAAGGTTATTACTATACACATGTGGCGGCCTTCTTCCATGAGAAGAAAGCCTTTGATGTCGCGATAAGATACTACAAGCGTGCATTGGAGATATTCGTCGAAGTCACCAAAGAACCGCATAGCCAGGCCAAGACACTACTTGGCCTAGGTTTGGCGTTGACGCAAAACGGCAAGTATGATCACGCAGTCGAGCATCTGGAGCTTGCCTTGTCACTCTATGAGGAATTGCAGCAACCGCTTTACATTGGCTGGGTACGGTATTGTATTGGCTGGAATGATCACAAGAGGGGGAGATCCCAAAAGGCGCAGGCATACCTTGAAGATACGTACCAATACCTGGAGGACTTGCCACCAAGCGCCGGGCGTAATAGCCTGCTAAGGCAACTCAGGCAGGACCTGGACGAAGTCCGGTCCCACCTGAAAGGAACTCTCTAGAGTCGGGTTACGCTAGCAGCCACCACCATCTGTCGGCGAACTGCCAGGCGGGCACGGCGGATCAAAATGGAAGGGTTGGACAAAGTCGATCGTATGGCCAACCACGACATCACCACCATCAACGGACGTTGTGGCATCGTCAGCGGCGGGTACTGCGAGCGGAAGGGCTGCCGCCAGGGCAAACACCAACACGACGGCTATGAGAATAATCCGGCGCTTCATCGTTTCTATCTCCTCACAAGGTAATGATGATGTGCAACGTTGTGAGGCAGTGTCCCTGGGCCCAGAGCGCGGCTGCGCTCAACGGTCATTAGGATTGCAGAAAAGCACCGGTGGAGGGGCCAAGAGCGGACAGAGAACGGACAATTTCCGGACAGGAGTAAACGCACGCATTGTGTTTATCCACCACGAAGCGAGGGAGAGACATACCCACTATCGATGAAGACGATCATTCATTTCGTGAGGCATGGGTTGGTTCATAACCCGGCAAAGGTGCTCTATGGAAGGTTGCCGCGCTTTGGAATCAGTAGT
>JAADYW010000256.1 GCA_010092845.1 Chloroflexota bacterium | reverse complement strand
CGCCTACATCGACCTCAATCCCGTCCGGGGAGCGTTATTCTTCTGGAGGGACCAGAGGGTCGAGGTCAATCTCGAAGTAGCCATGAACGAGCCGATGCCGCATGCCAATGATCTCTCGCCATGGCAGTTCAGTGTGTTCCAAACGAAACCCCTCTGATATCCGTGACGCCGCCTCGCCAATCACCTCGATGGCTTTGATCCCAGCGGAATCATCTATGCTGTGGACGAAGGCGGCAATTCTCGACCCTTACCAGGCGTTGAGGTGCAATTGGTCTATGAGCGAGACGGTGAATGGCTGCTTGCTGACACGATCCAGCCTAACCCGCAGATCACCGGCGGCGGCGGCGAATACCGCTTCGATCTCAACATTACCCGTTCGAGTGGCGACGGTATCCCCCAGAGTGGGCAGCGCCGCTTCCGGTTGGAGGTCCTATCGGTTCCGGCAGAGCACGTCTTCCCATCTGAGCGCATCGTACCCGATGATACATTTGTTGGTGGCGCTCAGAACGGTCAGATTACGCCATTCAGCGCGATCCCGGACCCCGATGGCGCGGGCGAGTATCACCTAGAGTTTATTCTCAACCGCGGTGATGCCGATCCTGTGAACAACCACCTCCCGGTCGATCTCATGATCCCTATCGTGACCTCGTATACCAACGAGGCCTGCGTAACTGAAGATGATGGCGCCGGCGGGCGGACCAGCCCCGTGTGTGCGCAAGGCGCGGTCAGTGTTGATAGCGAGGTTGATTTCACACTCACCCCAGCTACTGACAGCGACACCATTAACCCTGGTGAAAGCACTTCCTACACGCACACGCTTGAAAACACGGGTACCCAGAGCGATAGCTACACCATCAGCTTCCCGGCAGGAACACAGGGATGGCCCCAAACGCTGGAAATCCAGGACCCGGGAGGCACTACAACACTGAATGCCGGTGATCCTCCTTTCGTAACATCGAGCCTGGCTCCCGGCGAGACAATTACGCTCGTTCATACCATCGATGTGCCGGCGGGCGTGGTCATCACTGATTCGCTCAATCCGCAGGTCATCGACACCACCACGATCACCATCAGTAGCGTCGAAGCTGACCAGGCGGGTGAAACGCTGGAGAACACTGCCACGGACACAACCACAGTCGATGCTGCCTGTGTCGTCGGGACGGTTTACTTCGATGACAACGCGAATGGTCTGCGTGATCCTGGTGAAGCTGGCATCCCGAATGTGCGCCTCTTCGTCTACCAGGGCTCGCCGCCGAATCTGGTGCTGCTGCCGGATGTCAGCGCCACCACCGATAGTCTGGGCGACTATCTGCTCGGGCTAGCGGCGGGGACGTACACGCTGGAAATCGACCCCACCACACTCCCGGAAGGGACACCGGTATATATCAGCCCCACTAGCCCCAGGCAAACCGTAACCCCGACCATCGGTGGAAACTGCCTGGATGCCAGCTATGGCATCCAGATCGCCAACCCGGCGATTAGCAAAACGACGTCTGTTACCCAGGCCGCAATCGGGGACACCGTTATCTTCACCGTGACAGTGCAAAACGGCTCGACAACACTGCAACTCACCAACGCAGCGGTCGAAGACTCGCTGAGTGGCTTCCTGGAGATCCCGGCCGAGGATCCCTCAGCAATCACGCCTTCGCAGGGAACCTGTAGCTATGCTGCCCCGTTGATCAACTGCCAGCTCGGCACGATCGCGCCCGGGGCCCAGGCTACTGTCACCATTCGGGCACGCATCCGCGATACTGCCCCGGTTGGCGGCGTTATCACCAATCGTGCCACCCTCATCTACAGTGGTACGCGACAGGACTCCCAGGAAGTCCAGGTCACCGTTCTGGGTGACGCCGGTGATACCGAAGACGAAACCGACGGAACGGACGGCGATGGAACCGATGGCGAGGGGACGGGCGAGGATGAGGACTTCGGTACCGGTGGCCCGGTTGTTGGCCAGGGTGAAGAAGGCGAACCGGACACCCTCCCTACAACGGGATATCGTCCGCTGGATTGGGGTAGCAGCGATGCGCCACCCAATGAGTCCGGCAACCTCTCAACTGGGGGACGTATCGCCGGGATCGTGCTGGGGTTGCTGCTGATCGCTATCGCTGGCGGCCTGTGGTACGCCTATAACAACAGCGCCCGCCTCTACAGCTGGTTAGAAAACAAACCCGCCTGGATCGGTACGGCGCTACTCGGCCTGATTGTCATCCTATTTATCGTGGGTGGCTCAGGTGTGATCTACACGGCAAACGATGCCACCGGGTTGGTCGATCTCAACGGATTGGTCGGCCTGGGCGATGAAGATGATAGCGATGACCAACTCGCAGGCGACACGGCTGATGATGGATCAGCCTGGACTGGAGAGGATGGGACACCACCGCCTACCGTGGCGCTACCGCGTCCGGACACCGATACCCGTCGGGTGATTATCCCTGCGCTGAATATCTATACCCAACTGGTCAATGCGCCGATCATGGGCACCACCTGGGATGTATCGAACTTCTTTGACGAAATCGCCCACCTGGAAGGGACGGCCCCACCAGGCACGACTGGTAACACCGTGCTGGCTGGCCACGTCTCACACAACCGTGGTGTAGGACCTTTCCGCGGTCTACACAACATCAATATCGGCGACTACGTAATCGTCAAGGACTATGATGTTGAATATAGCTACATCGTGACAGAGGTCGAGAAGGTTGCGCCGCACGAGATTGATGCGATCGCACCATCACGCGAATCAATGGTAACATTGGTTACGTGCTCCGACTGGGATCAGCGGACCCGCACCTATAAGAGCCGTATCATCGTGCGTGCCACACTCGATCGCTGGCGGATCATCAGCAATGAAACAGCTGAAGCCTACGAGGCTGAGCTCGGTGAACTGACCCGCTACGAAGTTGGTGACACTAACCGCATCAAGCTGCGTGGTGAGTGGGAAGAAATTCACTCCTACAACGTCTCAGAAACCAGCTACTTCTACTCTGGCGATCGCGATGCCGAAGCTGAGTTCACATTTGTCGGCGACAAGTTCCGTCTCCACTATGTGCTCTATGAGAACTTTGGCATGTTCGATGTCTATCTTGATGGCAAACGCATCCTCACGATCGACGGCTATAGTCCCTACAGCGGCTTTGGGTCGACCGAAGTCTTCCAAGTGCCATATGGCAATCACCGGATCAGAATCGTCAATACCGGTGAGGCCAACGAGAGCTCCAGCGGCCACGTCATCGGCCTTGATGCCATCGACGTCTGGCGCTGAGCTAGCTCACTGACCACGATTCGCAACCAGCCGGGTATCCTGCCTGTTCGGGTACCCGGTTTTCGTTTACTCACCGCAACCACCTGTCTGTGATACAATTCAGATGTCGTACCGAAGCAGAATAGGCACAGTTGACATTGGCAGTACCGGGCAGGACGTGTCCGTGTTGTCTACCGTAGCCCGTTAAGGCAAGCATGCAACAGAAGCCCCCGGACGTTTTAGTGGGGAGCGTCGCACAGCAGAAGCCAATAACACACGCAAAGAAAAACGACCCCGCGTGATGATCGTGGCGGGGTCGTTTTCGTCTCCAGTTCTCGTCTAGGCGGACATTCTACGCTCGCGGGGTCATCTTGACCAAAGGCTCACCACCATGCCCCGATTCATCGTCGTGGCTGGGACCATGCCCATGGTCGTGTTCATGCTCCTCACCGGGGAACATCGGCAAGAAACGAAGCCCCAGGGTGAACGCCAGTAGCGCGTAGGCCACCACTCCCATTCCAACCCCCCATTCAATGAGATTGGGTCGATAGGGATTCACCGAGAACACCTCAGCCGCGCCAGGCGACCAGTCCAGCGGAACAATTAAGCCAGAAAGGGTAACATTCCAGCGGTTAACGACGATGCCCACCACCGCCAGCACCATCGCCACGATGATCCAGATATCGTGTTTGCGCAGGCGAGGCGTCAGCAAGATGATCGCCGGCACAAGGGAACCGAAAATGATCTCTCCCCACCAGAAGGTCAAGCCATAGGGTGTGGTGCGTCCCAGAAGCTCCAGGTCATTGACCCGAGCGGGCAGATGACTATAGTAGCTGGTTGCGAGATAGTCCCAGAGTTTGAGATACAAATACGCCAACATCATCAGGCCGGCAAAGAGTGCAACCTGATTGCGCAGCCGCCAGGTGATCTTCCGCACGCGCACCAGATTCTCATAGAAAACTGTGATCCCCAGGGTGAAGGTCGCCCCAGCCGCGACTGCCGAGGCAATGAACATGACCGGCAATGAAGGCTTGAACCAGACGGGACGGGCCACCAGCACACCGTAGGTTGCCCCCAGTGAAGACTGATGCAGCAATGAAAGTCCCAGGCCAAGGATAGCCACAAAGGGGGTCAGGCTGTGCAGAAAGTGGCCAATCTGTGGCCCACGTGGGAAACGGCTCTTGACCACATTGCTTTCGAGGAAAATGGGCAAGAACTCCACAATCAGCACCGTAGAGTAGAGGATCACGCACATGGTGATCTCCCACAGAACCGAATGGATATTCCAGTACACGGTAGGATGCCAGAAGCGGTCCGGGCGGCCAATATCCATGAACAGCGCCAACATCGCCGAGGTGTAACCGACCAGACCGACGAAGACTGCGATGCGCGAAATCTGCTCAAACGATTTCACCCGCAACAGATAAGCAATCGCCGATAAGGAGAATGCCCCAGCACCCAGAGCAATGGCCGAGAGGTCAACCGTGATCCATAGGCCCCACGGCACACGGTTGGACAGATTGGTCACTTCCAAACCATTCACCAGGACGATAATCGCTGCAATCAGGCCCAGCGTTGCCAACCCGAACAAGAAGAGTATCCAGGCTGTGAAGGTCGGGGCTGCACGGACTTCCTGTCTTAGCGCTCCAATCATATTGTCATCCCCTCCGGCGGAATATAGTATACACTCGGCTCAGTCCCCAGGTCTTCGCGCAAGCGGAAGGTGGGATTCTCACGAATGGCAATTGATGCTGGACTGTCCGGATCGTTGAGATCCCCAAAGATGCGTGCTTCGACCGGGCAGATGTTCACGCAAGCCGGGGTCGCCGCCCGATCGATACCGGGCACCAATCCTTGCTTCAACCCGCGGTCAATTCGGTGAATGCAGAACGTGCATTTCTCAGCAACGCCCCGCGGCCGGCGCTCGACCTCGGCCTCGCCCCAGACGGCCTGATAGCCACTGGGACCTTCGCGCGCTTCCCAGTTGAACGTACGTGCATCATATGGACAAGCCACCTGACAATACCGGCAACCGATACACACGTCGTAGTCCATGACAACCAACCCGTCATCGCGGACGTATGTGGCATAGACCGGACATACCGATACACACGGCGCATCATTGCAATGCAAGCATGGCCGCGTCATATGGAAGGTGTCCCCCGTCTCCGTCTTATCAACCAGGTGGACGTTCCAACGCATATCATCAGGTACATCGTTGATGGCCTGGCATGCGTAGACGCAATACTCACAGCCGATACATGTTTCCAGGTTGATTACCATGCCCCAGTGATGTTTGCCCGGTGGACCCGCGTCGTGATGATCCTCGCCGCGGACATCTGGCATCTCCAGCGCCAGCTGGTCCTCGATCAAGTCGCGCAGAACCTCAACTTCACTGAGAGCGACGGCTACTGCAGCACTCGCACCCAGGCCTGTCATCATCTGTATGAACTGGCGCCGGGTGATGAATTGGTCATTTTGCGGATGTTGCTCACTCATATCTACCGTTTGCCTCCTGAAACTGGCGACCGCCCTCCAAACTGGCCGAAAACAATCACGACAACTGCACCAATAGCCAGACCAATAAGGAGCCCTTGAGCCAACCGGAGAGCAGCCGTGTTATCACCCTGTGTCTCTACCGTTTCGAGTTCAGCCTCTAGCTCAGACACGCGAACACGCGCTTCCATCAACGTGTCAATGCGTGATTCTTCGTCGCCTTCAGCGCCGTCCACTGTAGTTATTTCCGCAACATTCAAATCGCTATACTGCTCATGACAAGTGATACAAGCCGGCGGTTCGACCATATTGTCATGTCCTGTTGGCAGCAGATTTCCGCTGGCGATGTGGATCCCATCGACATCTTCGTCGCTGTGATACCAGTGGCAGTCTACGCAGGCCTGTTCAGGGTGCGTTGTGTGCGCATAATCGTCTGGCGGCGCCTGATGACAGTCGAGGCATAACTCAGTTGATGTTTCGAAGTTTCCCTTCAACTGCTGAGGATGTGGCGAATGACATGTCGTGCAGGGTATCCCTTCAGCCGCATGTTCGCTCATCTCCCATTCGGTAAAAGTGGTGGTGTGACAACCGCTGCACGTTTCGACCCCTGGGTCTACCATAACAGGCGCCGGCGGGTGGTCTGCCGGTGTCTGGCCATGGCAGGCTTCACACGCAACACCGGGATGCTGAAAATCACCGGTCCGGGGGTTGAAACCTGTTGTATGGCACGGCAGGCACTCAGGATCTTGGTCCTGGATTTGCCAGGCCTGCTGGAAACCGGAATAGACAAAAGCCTGGGCATGGGCACTCTCTTGCCAGGCGGTCACAACGTCCAGGTGGCACTCACCACAGTCTCCCCGTTGTGTTACGGGGGCGGGTTCGCCACCATCCTGGGCAGAAGCTGTGGCATCAGCTATAAGAACGCCCATCAACCCAAATCCAAGCACAACAATCGTGCTTGCGATCCAACGAAATAAACGAAAAGAAGACATGCATCCCCTCGCTACTGCATATCAGTATACAAATACGTAACTGCACCTAAACTTAGAACATGTCTCAAACACATGCATAAAGGTTCGATTTAATAAACGGGTTTACCCCTAAATAATGGAACGTTCATCCCATCTCAACAAGTGCAGTTGGCGCATAAAAAACGTGTCGAAAGTAACTATCCGCCTTAAAAGTCATATGTTCTAATCGTAGATACCTTATACATTAACTTCTTCACACGGAGGAGCTGATGAGAGCTCGTTACAGTGCGTGGTTGCTGATCGTTGTTGGCATCGCACTGGTTGTTGGGGCCGCACTGGTAAGTTGCACGCCGGACCGCTCTGCACCGGAGTTATCGGATGCTGAGATGGAATCGGCAGACAGTCTTGAATCTGCTGTCAGCGACGAACCGACCGAAGCTCCGCCTGACATCGTCACCGTCGATATGGATCTGATCGAACCTTTTACCGACCAGGAGTGTCTCGATTGCCATAGCAACCAAACGCTGCTAATTGAGATCACACCTGAAGAAGAGGAGACAGAGAGCCTTTCCGAAGGCCCTGGCTGAGGCGGTTCGGTGGCTCCGGTGGAGCCTTGGGAGCGCATTTTTATCGATGTCGAGATTTATCAAGAGGATATACACTCTCAGATCAATTGTACGACCTGTCATAATGGCACGTCAGTCGATGATATGGAGGAAGCACACACCAACTTAGTCCCAGACCCGGCAAAAGACCCGGTCAAGGGCTGTGGGAATTGCCACCCCGATATCTCACCACATGCTGCCGAAAGCCTGCATCTTACACTTGAAGGCTATGACACGGCCGTATACCAACGCAGTATTCCTGAACACTTCGACCGCATCGAATACATGGAGCAGTATCACTGCCAGGATTGCCATGCAACCTGCGGAGACTGCCATGTGGCGCAGCCGGATTCTGTTGGTGGGGGACTTCTCGAAGGCCATGCTTTCGTTGAAACGCCACCAATGACCCGCACCTGTACTGCCTGCCACGGTAGCCGTGTTCAGAACGAATACTTCGGCAAGAATGAGGGCATACCCCCTGACGTCCATTTCCGCGCGCGTATGGCCTGCGTTGACTGCCATAGCGGTGCTGAAATGCACGGCATCGATATGGACAACAACCATCGCTATGACGGTGAAGAGTCACCAACCTGTCAGTCCTGCCACCAGGACCAAGTTGGCGTTGGCTCGGGAAATCCGTGGCACGAAGCCCACGGTACCGAGGTGCTGTCATGCCAGGTGTGCCACAGCACCACCTATACCAACTGCGTCAATTGTCATGTCGAACAGAACGAAGAAAACATACCGTTCTACAGTGTTGAAGACCACTATCTTGGCTTCTACATCGGGAAGAATCACCTTCAAGGTCTGGAGCGGCCATACGCCTATGTGCCCCTCCGTCATGTTCCAGTTGACAAAGAAGCATACAGTTACTACGGCGAGGAAAGCAGCTACGGCGAGAACTTGTTGCCGAATTTCGACAACCGGCCAACATGGCTCTATGCCACGCCACACAATATTCAGTTGCACACCCCGCAAACTGAGTCATGTGAAGCCTGTCATGGTAACGATGCGTTCTTCCTGACTCCGGATGATATCCCGGCAGAGGAAGTAGCTGCGAACGAAGACGTTATGGTTGAAGTTGCCCCACCATTACCGGAAGGTGAGACCAATATCTACCGCGATGATGTCGCGCCGGACGGTACAGCGCCAGCTGAAGGTGACAGCGGCGACGACGCGAGTGGAGATGATGCCTTCTGGGGTGACGGTGCTTCTGAGGACGATAGCCCGGAAACCGAAACCGACGAGGATGAGGCTTTCTGGGGGGATGACAGTGCCCCATCTACTGAAGAAGCTGACACCTCGACTGAGGATGAGGCCTTCTGGGGTGACCAACCTGATGATAACGAAGCTGAGGATACTGGTACCACCCAACAGAGTGATGAAGACTTCTGGGGTGGTTAACTTGTACGTAAGTTTATAGTATCAATCTATATATTTCACCTAAGGAGTAGCACAAACCATGAAGAAACTGATCGTCTTGTTGCTTGTTGCCATGATGATTATCCCGGTACTACCAGCCACAGCTCAGGAAGATGCCGTCGTCACGCGCCTTGAAGAATACGGGGCTAACCTGCCGCAGGGCTATGGGGTGACTTCGGTTGACGATCTGGTTACACTACTGGCTGAGGAGGGCGACAACGTTGTACTCCTCGACGTGCGTCAACCCGAGGAGTACGAAGGTGGCCATATCGAAGGCTCGATACTTGTCCCACTGCGTACTCTGGGCCAGAACCTGAACCTCCTTCCGGATTTGGATGCCCCCATCGTGGTGATCTGCAAGGGTGGTTTCCGGGCCATGATCGGCGGCGCTACCCTTCAATTCCTTGGCTATACCGATGTCAAGATTCTCAAGGGTGGCTATGACGCCTGGGTTGGTGAGGACTATCCGGTTGTCACCGAGCCAAGCGAAGCCGAAGCTGGTGAAGTCCCCGCCATTGATGAGACTCTGATCACTGCCGCTGACGAATTCCTCAGCAATCTGCCTGAAGGTTGGGATGCTGTTCGCGCGCCAGATCTGGCCACCGAGGTAGTCGAAGATCCCCCTATCCTGATCGATGTCCGCAGCGAAGACGAGTGGAACAACGGTTACATTGAGGGTGCCCAGCACATCTGGATCAACGACTTTATGGCCAGCATGGACCAGTGGCCTGAGGACAAGGACGCCAACATCGTTGTCTACTGCGCCAGCAGCTACCGCGGCGGCGTTGCCTATGTCATGATGAGCCTGATGGGCTACACCAACGTGCGCAACCTGGCCGGCGGTATCAATGCCTGGATCGCAGCCGATCTACCAGTCGTTGGTGCCCAGGAAGAAGAAGCGGCCTTTGATGCAGAAAGCTACTTCGCGACCTATCTCGAGGGTATGCCTGCCAGCTTCAACGCCCTGCGCGTCAGCGAGCTGGAAGAGAAATTCGCCAATGAAGAGGATTTCGTCCTGGTCGACGTCCGGACTGATGATGAGTTCGCTGAAGGGTTCATCGAAGGCGCGATCCATATCCCGCTAAACGAGGTCACCCAGCACCTAGATCTGCTCCCGGACCTGAACGCAGACATCGTCATCTACTGCGGTAGCGGCCATCGTTCCACCATGGCAATGGCAGCCCTGAACGCGCTTGGCTACGAGAACGCAACCAGTCTCCTCGGTGGCACCCGCGCCTGGACTGCGGCCGAACTACCGCTGACGACTGAGCCGATTGACGTTGCACCCGGCACCGCTCCCGAGTTCGATCCAGAGCTGTTTGCGATCGTTGAGCAAACTGATTTGAGCCCCGGTCCCGATATTGATCGACAGGTGGCCACTCGAAAAACCAGCACCCAGAAGAGCTGCCTGATAATCTCCGACGGAAACTGCAACACCGGCATTGTCCGGCATCCCGG
>JAADYW010000255.1 GCA_010092845.1 Chloroflexota bacterium | reverse complement strand
CGCACAGCTGGATCCAGCACGTCTTGCCTTCCCAGCCACATGCCAAGGATCAAAAAGGCTGACCAGGGAAAGAGAGGATGGAATCCGTTAAACAATAGATGCCTGACTATTCCGGGCGCTGTCCAGAAATCGGTTATCGTCAGCGTATCCCAATCCCACCCAGCATCGTAATCCATGATGAAGAATAGAACTTGAAACACAACCATAACGGCTATCATCGCCCACCATAATTGGCGAACGGGGACAAAGAGTAACGCGGCTCCCAAAGCTAGGTAGAGGCTGTAGAAATGAAGAATATCCGCAGGCCAGATTAACGCCAACAACAGCCCAAACACCCGTAGAAACGCCGACCGCCGCAATACTCGACGGCGTGCGTCATGCCGAGCGCTCTGGTCACCCTCGATGAAGGCCCGCCGCGACAGCAGCGACAAACTGACCCCAGCGAGCACGACGAATAGGGCGGCGGCACGGCCTTCGAGAAGGGACGTCGGAAAGATCAACCAGCCTGGGCCCGCGCTACTGCTGCCCATAACCAGCTTGAAGTTGACAATGATCATGCCAAGAATAGCCAATGCACGTGCCACATCATAGGCCTCGATTCTGGCCGGTTTGGCATCTGGTTGATGCAGCGAGGGGACCGCCGCAGTAATTGTGCTCACCGGAATCTCCATCTCCTTTTCAGAGATAAATAGATTGTCAACTTGACAATTTATTACAGTCGCAGTTCAATAGAGCAAAGCCCCCTGGGGAGATGAGGATACTTGAAATGCCGCGTAAGAGCCTGGCCAACGAACGTCGTGAGCAATTGCTGAATGCCTTTGAGCGCTGTATCGTGAAATACGGCCTCGAAGCGACTTCTCTGGAGCAAGTTGCTGATGAGGCAGGAATGACAAGGAGCATTATTCGACACTATATTGGTAATCGGGATGACCTGGTCGGTGCCCTCGTCGAACGGCGGTTGCGTGAATCCGCACAGCTACTTGAGGCTAAGTACACAGGTTTGTCGCCAACCGATAGCGTGCAGCTCACATTAGATACCATGTTTGCGGCAGCCCCCTCAATTGACGAGCGCGATAGAGTCATCCTGGAAATCATATTTACCACAAAAGGGCACTATCCTCGGGCGAAGGCAATGCTTCGCCAGGCATTTGAAGATCTGGTACGGTCATTTGCCACGGAACTGAGACATGTCTATCCTCAAGCGACCTATAAACGCTGCATGCAGGTCTCGTACGCGATCATTTGTATGTCGGAGATGAATGAGGCATTTATGTGGTTGGGAATGCCTCAACGCTACAATGCTCATGCACGGGAGATAGCAGAATCACTATTGAAGACCCTGGGAAGACCTGACTAACCCTCTGACACTACCAAGTAACGCCAGCTACAGTTTGCACCCCCGTGAAAAACATCTCAGAGCGAGCGCAGATGGTTTCTTGCCTTTGCCAGCCATGCGAAGCGCAGTAGAATGTGGGAAACGTAGAATCCAGGAAACGTGATGCAATACCTTAGCCGACAAGTGCTGCGCATTCTAGGTATATTCATGGTCGTGGTGCTCCTGTACCAACCAGCTCAAGCCACGACCACCCAACGCCAGACCGCCGATAATGTCTATCTGGCCTATGTCCACGAAGGAATTGTCACGCTGGCTGACCAGACTGGGCTGCCGATCATAGAAGTCGGCCCCTCATTCGAACCTGGCCAATCGGCAAGTATCTTCTGGGATCCAACTGGCGACAAACTGTTCATTGCCAGACGCGACGGCTTGTGGCAGTCCAATGCCCAGGGGGCTCAGGCAGTGCAGTTGCCCGGCACATATGGCCTTACTCTTACATTGGATCGCCGTGGGCAGGTCCTCTACTACCTTGAGTCGAACAGTCCGCAGGAAAACAACGCCAACACCTTATCCTTTCCCTTACGCGAAGCCAATCTTGCTAATCTAAGCACCGCTCCAGGGCGTTTTATCAGCTATGTCGGGGCTTTCGGAACCGGTAGCGCCGCGACACTCACCGGCGCAGCAATGCAATATGCGCGCGGCGGCGGCCTGCTGGGCCCTTCGCGTCCACGACTTTTTGCCACCTTTGGCGAAACCTTGTTCTACTCCTGCTGCTTCCCAGCGGCTGGTCTGAATGCCATCAATATCCGCACCGGTGAAACCTGGCAATATGCTGGTCTGGAGACCCTCATACCCGGCGCGTCCGCGACGAATCGCGACTACTCGCGCCTCGCCGGTCCAACAACTGATGGCCATATTGTTGTGGTGGACTTGATCACCGGCGGAACACGTAGATACGTACTTGATTTGGGGACCATCGAACGCGTTGCGTGGTCACCGGACAATACTACGCTCTACCTTGCAGTACGACGGCCATCCCAGGACCCGCTACAACTTAACGCGCCCATTACCACAGAAATCGATACACGCAGCGCCCAGATCGCCATCTGGCGCCTGAATCTGATCACGGGTGGATCGACTCAGCTGACTGTACTTGGGGACTTCTACGGGGTACCGTCAATGGCGGCCACCGAAGACTATGTGTTTGTGGTGGTTACCGAACGTAACGCTCGCCTGGTTGCCGATCTGAACGCCGGAAGACTACCTGCCGACATCAGCACAGACGATCCTCGGTTGATAGCTGAATACCTACCAGGTAGCATTCTCTACCGGATTACGTCAGATGGCAGTGAGGCATTCTCTATTATGGCTGACGTGTGGGGGGTTAGAGCCCGCCCGCGGTAGGCCGTAACGACCGCCGCTTAGCCAAGATCGCGGATAGCCCGGCCCATCAACAGCGCCAGAATGTCGACGCCCGTTTCAAAGGCGACAAATGGGCTTGGTCCAGAGCGGCTGATGACTTCCAGGCCATTCTGGCAAGCCTTGATATCGAGGACGCGATCCAGCCCTAGAGCGGTCGTTTCTTTCTGGCCCGCCAGGATCAGGCGTCGGTTGGTCAGATACACTGGCCCATTATCGATGGGTTGCCAGTCTGCTTCGTTGAGAGGACAGGGTTTGAGATCAATAAGGTTCTGGTAGGCCGCGCGGTAGAAGTGGATGTGACCCAATCGGTCGCGCGGTTGGGCCTGACGCCGCTCATACCAGGACGCCTCGACAGTGAAATAGCAAACCTCGCCTGCTGGCAGGTCCAGGTCCACCTCCAAGGTCGGAAGTTTGCCGTTATCGATCACCCAGTAGAGCCGGTAACGATTGAGCGCCGCCTGAGTATACGTGTCCATGGGAAGGTCAACCCCCAGGCTCTGGGCAATTGCGTTCAGTTCCTTGCCTTCTTCGGGCGAGAGACGTTCATCAGCAGTGGCGTAGCGATAGAACTGCTGTAGATAGTCTTCGGCCTCCTGCTGGTAGATTTGTTGCGCCATGTCGTCGGGCAAACGCAAATCATATTGCAGCTTTTCCAGAAAGCGCTGTTCAGCAGGATCAAGACGACCATCAGAAATCACTTCCTCGACACCGGCTTCATAGATGGCTTGGGCTACCTCATTGTGGATCCGGGAGACAACCTGGTCATTGAGACCAAGGATATGCTTCAAATGAGCGAGACTATCGGCCTCCTCTTCAGAGATGGCACGGTCGCGCAGGCAATTCCGCAGATAGTCGCGATAGAACCCTTCGAGTTCTGCCGTGGCATCGCGCTGAAGTTGCACCAGGTGTGTCGCCGCGATAATCTGGATCTGTGAGATGGAGACCCGCGCAATCTGCTGTTCAGCCAGAGCGGGCGAAATCAGTGCGTTGAGATCAACCAATGCAGCTTGCACTTGCTCTTCCGATGGTTGTACCATGACCCAGTGTATCCCCCTTGCCAAATCGCACCTAATTCAAGCCTAGCTAATGCTGCGTAGAACCACGTTCCAGCCCGGCGAGCAAACTGCGCAGATTATCATAATCCTCCAGGATCCGCCCAGCCCCGCGCGCAACACAGGTCATCGCGTCTTCTGCGAGCCATACACGAACATTGACCTCTTCAGCGATCCGCTCCGTCAAGGCTTTAAGCTGGCTGGCACCTCCGGCCATACAAATACCGGCTTCCATCAGATCCGCAACCAGCTCCGGCGGCGTTTCGTCGAGTGCATCCCGGATCGTGTCAACAAGAATCCCGACTGAGCCAGCCAGAGCCTCACGGATCTCGATCGAAGAGACTTCGCGGGCTTCAGGTAGTCCCGTAATCAGATTTCGCCCGCGGACGACGGTCGTGCGCTCCTCGAGAAGCGGATAAGCAGAGCCGATTTCGATCTTGATGCGCTCCGCAGTCCGCTCTCCGATGAGCAGATTGTACTTAGAACGCATATACTGGACAATATCCTCGTCCATTTCGTCGCCCGCCACGCGAATACTCCGGCTAATGACGATCCCGCCGAGAGAAAAGACAGCGACTTCTGTCGTCCCCCCGCCGATATCGACGATCATGCTGCCGCGCGTCTCTTGAATGGGCAACCCCGCGCCAATGGCGGCTGCGACAGGCTCCTCAACCAGAAAGGCTTCTCGAGCGCCTGCACTCATCGTCGCATCGTAAACGGCACGTTTCTCAACTTCGGTTACCCCTGACGGAATGCCGACAACCACCCGCGGGCGCGGGATCGGGACCCAGCTCTGCTGGTGGGCCTTGTCAATAAAGTAGTGCAGCATGGCCTCAGTGATCTCAAATTCACTGATAACGCCATCGCGCAGTGGCCGGACGACCATGATCTTGCTGGGCACTTTGCCAGACATCTCTTTGGCTTCCTGGCCAACCGAAAGCGGACGCCGTGTTTTCTTTTCAATCGCCACATATGATGGCTCGTTGATGACAATCCCTTTGCCGCGCACACTTACCAGTGTATTGGCCGTACCAAGGTCAATCCCGATATCTAGGGAAAACAGACCCAGGAGCCAGTCTAATGGGCTAACCACGTAATATGCGCCTCCTGACGCTTATAATCGGGAGCAAAGGCCTCGACTCAGGCCAGCTATTTCAAGACTAGTCGGGTATATCATCATCGTACCCGATCGAGCAGCAACCCCAGGCAGGTCGCATAGATGGGGACAGGTCATGTAAGTCTGGATTTGCCAGCGTTGCCTGCTACCCTGCTGCCGATAACGGCCAGGTCCCTGTGGAATTCTGTTTCGAGGCAGAACCGCCAAGGTATGATCAAATGCCGGAAACAGCAAAACCTCTTGATGCTGACAGGGAAGCGATTATACTGCAAAAGGGCCTATGTTTAAAGGAATATCGTCACTGAACAGCGGACATCCGGCCTACCTTACGGGCCAGGCAGCAACTTGATCACAACGAAATGCGATTGTCCCCTTCAAGCGCAAATCCATGCTATACTGCACGCGATATTCCGACAGAAAAGGTACTGTGTGTTCAATGGATCATACCCAGAAATCAAACCACGAACCCGCCTATCATTACACGCCCTCCCCACAAATGGCTGACAAGCTGGCCACCAACCGTACCGGGCAGCTTACAAAGGCCCAGCGCCTGCCGATCACCATCGCTGCGATCTTCACTGGCAGTGGGTTTTTGGGCATGTTGCTCATTACAGGCGGTACCATATTGGGACTGATAGAGACGCTAGAGTTTACCGGGGTTTTCGGCCTGATTACGCTATTCTTCTCAACAGCAGCATTACTCTTTATCTTGGCCGTGCTGTGGGTAAATGCCCAGATGTTCGTCCCAGAAGCCTTAAACCAGAAGCCAGTCCGGTGGTCACGTGGCCCGCTGAAAACCAGAAAGAGCGCACGCGACCGTCCCGAACTCCCCTTTTCATACATCATCGACGATTACAGCTTCGCACCGTTCGTTGGCCCGCCGGACGTACCGCTTCAGAAAGGCCGGCAGTACATCGTCTACTACACTGCCCGCAGTCGACTGCTCATGAGTATTGCCCCGATCGATCAACCCGACGCTGAGGATTGGTTACCCAAGGACTAACCCCGCTACTCAGGGTTCAACAGTCTCATCCTGGGGTGCACGTCGCGCCTCGGAGAGCAAATTGCGCGCCATTGCAAAATCTGCCCGTGCCTGGTCAACGAGCGGCTTGGGATTCGCTTCGGCAGAAGGCCATTGACGCACGCCGTCGGCCTCACCACAGTGCAAGTCAATACGGCGCCGAGCCTCTGTGAGATTCTCGCGTACAGTATCCATCTGCTCAAAGTACGCCTCAAGGTCTTCCTGGTATGCCTTATCTGGCCCAGCCCAGTCAGGTCGTTCCGGAACATCGGCGTCGGGATCATCGCGGAATTGGCCGCAATCAAAGGGGTCTGTGGCTAGCGCCGTGTTGTAGACACCGATGGTGAGGGCCACATCATTGTTCCAGTCCTCGAGCCCATCGATCACTTCTTCACGGCTCTGGGGGTCATCGTTCTCCTCTTCATTAACCACCAAAGAGGCGACAACCGCCAGTGCCAGAGTCGCCACTGCTAGCAGAAAGATAAGCCTCAGGCGCCGGCGGCGGCGTTTGCGTTTGGCAGCGCGTTCGCGCGCAGCCTTGCGTGCTGTTGCCGCCTCATCCTTGGACTTAAGCGTCTGTTGATAGCTCCAGGTGGACTCTACTTCCGGCCGCTGGTCGGGATCCTCATAAAGTGGCTCCGAAAAGAGACTCGTTTCCCCGACGGCGGCGTCATCTTCTGAGTCCAGAGCCTGCAACTGGGCAAGGTGCCGCTGCCGATCTTCCTCCGCCTTGATCTTCTTCAAGAACTGTGTGGCCTGATAGGCAACCTTACGCACTTTTGGATTATCATCTAGCGTTGCCACCTTATCGAGGTGAGGAATGAGTGCTGTCTGTTTGGTACGCCCTAGCTCAACAACAGCAACATAACGCTCCTTGGCGCTCTCGCTCTGTAGCTGCGCAACCAATTGCTTTATCCGTTTGCGATCTACCATAATGACTCCTGGACAATAAGGCCGTTATAATTGTTTATTAGACTATCTACTATACAGAAATATGAGGATCTTTGCCGCTCAGTGTGGATTGCGATAGCTGCCCTAATTGTACTCCTTATTGGCATTTTGTTTTGGTGGCTCTTTTCCAGGACAGAGGGCGTATACCTCGGTCGTCAGGTCGTTATCTGGCTTTATGACCGCTACGCATCCCGATATGACAAAGCCAAGACCACACACATGGCGCTCGAAGTCAGTTATCTTAGCCATCCATTGCGCCAGGCACTTGCGGACAGGCCGGCGCCAATGGTACTGGATGTCGCCACCGGAACAGGTCGATTGCCGCTAGTCCTACTGCGCACCTCGAAGTTTCGAGGAACTGTGGTCGGCATCGATCTGAGCCAGGCAATGCTAGGGATTGCCGCAGAGAAGCTAGCCGCAGAGATTGATGTGAATCGACTGTATCTCATGCACGCTCCTGCAGAAGCCCTCCCCTTTACCGACGGCAGTTTCGATGCCGTTACCTGCCTGGAAGCACTTGAATTCATGAGCTCACCCCGAAGAGTCCTGACTGAGATTGTACGTGTCGCGCGCCCCGGGGCCATGATTATTCTCTCTAACCGCCAGGGACTTGACGCCCTGCTCATGCCTGGTAAGGTGATGTCGCACCAGCGGCTACGGAGCCTGCTCGAGTCCCGTTTTGGGTTGCGGGTGTTCGCAATTGACGAAAGCTGGTCCGAGCTGTATGCCCTGGTATGGGCCAAAAAGCCTGGCACGTCCAGCGGCACGTCCACAGGCACCCACCTATCGAACATCTGGCGCTGCCCACGCTGCCAGCGTACGGAGCTAAAGCCCAGCGATGACCACTGGACATGTGCCAACTGCAGACAACGCGTTATCCGCCAGCAAAATCGTGTAATCGCCTATTTCCAAGCTCAATCCAGCCAAAAATCAGGAGGCAACTAATGGCAAGAATCGTTCGCTTCGGCAGTACCCAGGGCCCTCGGTATGGCCTGGTACAGGATGGCGTTGTCTACGAGCTAATCGGGCAGGATCCCTTCCGGCAAGAACTTGAACCAGGCCAGCCGATGGGAGACTTCGAGACTCTGCTGATAGCACCGCCGCTGCGCCCGACCAAGCTCATCTGTGGGGGGAGAAATTACGCCGACCATGCCGCCGCGCATCAGGCCGAGATACCCGCATAACCCCTGCTCTTTCTCAAACCACCATCGGCACTAATCGGCTATGACATCCCTATCCAGCTTCCACCTGATATTGGCCGGGTTGATCTGGAAGCTGAACTAGCGGTTGTAGTCGGTCAGGGAGGGCGCGACATCCCGAAGAAAGTCGCGCTGGCGCATGTACTGGGCTACACCTGCGCCAACGACGTTAGTGCGCGCGTCTTTCAGAAGAAAGACAAGCAGTGGGGACGAGCTAAGGGCTTCGATACTTTCTGCCCACTTGGGCCGTGGATCGACACCGACCTACGCAATCCAGAAGGGCTACGGATTCAGGGGCGACTGAACGGCAACACCGTGATTGACAGCAACACACGGCAAATGGTTTTTGACGTACCGGCCTTAATCACCTTCATCAGTGGCATAATGACCTTAATGCCAGGCGACGTTATCTTGACCGGCACACCGGCTGGCGTTACAGCTATTCAGCCCGGCGACTCAGTTGAGATCGAGATCGAGGGCATTGGCACGCTGCGGAACCCGGTTGAGGCACGTGTCTAGTCGTTAGTCCTCGAGCGGGATCAGGTAGGCCGGCGGGATTGTATCCGCCAACCAGACCGCCTCGTTGCCGCTATAGAACTGAATACCATCCTGGTATGCGCGCTCGGCATCGATCTGCAACACAATCAACTTGCCTTGCTTGCGCTGGGCCACCATCACTGCCGTTTCGCGATCGACGGACAGGTGGACATATTGCCGGGACATCGGCTTCAGGCCATCTGATAGTATCAAGCCTAGCACGCGATCAGTGGTGCCATGGAAAAGCACTGGGGGTGGTGACGCGGGTGTTTTTTGCAGGCGCACGGGCAAAGAATGCCCGTATAGGGCGCGAATACGATCGTCTTGCAGCTCAAAACGTTGTTTATCGCTGTGGGCCATCACACGCTCAACATCCTCACGCGAAACATCTGCCCAATACGAACGCGAGGCGCGGAGCGCAGCCAACAATTGATCCAGATCAACCCAGCCATCCTGATCCAGCTCCAGCTCAAAGAGCCATGGCTTATGACGCAACGCCAATGAGATTGCTTTGCTCAGTTGGGTATCACGCTTGTGCATTTCCAACCTCTTGTCTGTCGGCGATGCCATCGCCGGAAAACTGATGTATAGTCAGCCAGTATGAACGAGCGGCTATTGCGTCTCCTACCGGATTGGGCCCATCCGCGGTTTCCCCTCGTTGCCAAGGAACTGCGCGATTATCGCTGGCTAGATCAGCGGCTTACTCGATTCAGCCGCCGTGCGCAGCAGATACTGGCAGGCATCAGTGGCCTCTTTGCGTTCAGCCTCGTGATCGTGATCCTCAGCGGCGGGCGCTTATTTGGGTTCCTGTTGTTACCTATCGTCGCGCTATTCGCGCCGCCCGTTATTGTATTCTCCGAATTGCTCTTCATATGGATCGTAATCGGCCTACCGGCCAAGACCAGCCAGATGATCGCCGGTGAGGTCGAAAGCGGTACATGGAACATCTTACTAAGCACACCGCTCCCCCGCTATCAGATTTTCTTCAGCAAGATGGCTGCGCTATTCTGGCACGCTGAGCCCTCGCTGGCCCTCATTGTCAGTTATCGCTTGCTTCTCAGCGTTTTCCTGCTCGTCGAGCGCATCACCCTGGGGGAACAGTACCCGTCCCTCACGTCACTTCTAGGCAGTATAGCCCTGATAGGACTGATCGCTCTTTTGCCGGCGCTCGAGTTGTTCGCCTTCAGCGCGCTAGGCCTTCTGGTGTCGTCAGTGACATCATCGACGCGCAACGCAATCCTGTTTAGCTGGGGAGCAATTGGCTGCTACCGTCTGATCACCGCAACTCTTTTCCTGCTGCTGTATCTGGCGGTAACGCCAGTGGCACTGCTGAGCCTGGGATTGCTAGCGACAGTACCAGCCTGGATGTTACTCTTATTATGGCTGCTACTCCCCGACCCGGGAAACATCATCGGCTATAGCTTGTCTTTGGGCGCTGTCTATGTACTGCTTCCTATCGCCACTGGCTTGCTCATCCCGCTCTTGCTCGTTTATGCGTCAAAACACCGGGCTCAACCATAGCCTGGCCCGTGCTGTCGGTACCATTCATACAGCGCGATACCCAATGCGGTGGCCACATTCATCGAACTATTGATGCCGAACATCGGGATATGAACAGCAACCGTACACAAACGCAAAATCTCATCCGCGATTCCCTCGCGCTCGCCACCCACCACCAGAGTCATTTCACGGGGAAGCTCCGTCTCAAATAAGTCTTGCGATCGCGATGTGATCTCCAATGCCACCAATGGGGGAAGCGTGTCCACCACTTCCTGAAAACCAGCCAGACTGTAGTAGGTGTGGGGAATGCGTGCCAACGTCGCCCGCGAGATGCGCCTGATGCGGCGATTATTCCGGGGTGCAGTCTCGACAAAGATGATCCTACGGCAAGCAACCGCATCCGCTACGCGGAAGATAGTACCGATGTTGACCGGATTGCGGATAGCCACGGCAACGATCGTCGGTCCTGGCCAGGAGGCCGCAATCTGTTGCTGCCGGGCATGGAGCGCCGCGCTGGAGAGTTGATTACCGACCGGATCTGGGGACATCCTAGGTCCTATAGCTGGCCTCCCCAGCCCAAGAGAACCGGGTTGGTCGCGCGTTCATGCCCAATAGTCGTTGTAGGGCCATGCCCGGGGCAGACTGTGTAATCATCGCCCAGCGGCAACAGCTTGTCGAAAATGCTACGCATCAGGGTATCATAATCGCCACCAGGAAGATCGGTGCGGCCTGTGCTTCCCAGGAACAAGCAATCACCGCTGAAGACGACTTGTTCGCTACGCAAGGCGAAGGACACATGGCCTGGCGAGTGGCCAGGGGTGTATAACGTCTCCAGCCGGATAGCACCAACTTCAATCACGTCGCCTTCGGCAAGCGTGTCATCATGTTCGGCGGGAGCAGGAGCCGTTAGCCCAAACCGGGCCGCAATCGACTTCATATGCCGTAGCTGCTCGATTTCATCCTGGTGTAGCCACAATGGGGCTCCTGTCGCCTCACGCACGGCCTTCGCAGCCATGACGTGATCGAAATGGGCGTGCGTGGCCAGGATATACCGTACCGTGAGGCCTTCACGCTCAACCAACTCCATAATCTGGTCCGCCTGATCGGATGGATCGATGATGATGGCGTCACTGCTTGCCATATCACCAATAACAAAACAATTGGTCTGCAGCGGTCCCAGCGGCAACATATACACTTTTATCGACATCGCTTCCCCGCAGAAATCAACAAACTGGGCAAAACCGTCCGCATTGTACCATACCTCAATGTCTTGTCCGGGCATCATGGTACTACTATACTTTAAGTCTGGAAGGAGTGACGGATGACGAACCAACCCCCGGCCGAGTCCGGACCACTGACCAGCGCCCTGCGCACTATCGGCATCCTCCTGGGCGGTTTCAGCTTTGTCGCCCTGCTGGTGTTCCTGTGGGGTGAGAACACGTTGAATGGCGGCACCGTGTGGTTCTCGCGGCTGGCGGCGCTGGCTCTGGTAATCCTGGGGATCATCGTCTGGCGCCTGCGCTGGAAACCTGTCTATTTATCCGGAGAGAAAGACGCCTGGCATGTAATCCTGGGTTGGGATGGACGCACACTGGGCTTCGCCCGTAGTGGCGTGTCACGTCTACGGCCAATCCAACGGACAGCACCGTGGGCACGGGTTCACCCATTGACGGTGCACCACGATATCCAGACCCGCAATCGCCTGCAAGAACGGTTTGATGTGCACGTGCGCGTAGCGCTAACTATCTATCCCGAAGATGCAACTGGCGCCGATGCACGCTGGCTGCGCGACGTCTACCCGGACAAACTTAGCGAGATGGTCCGAGGAATCATCAACGAAACCGTTACCAGGGCGTTGCGCTCAGCGAATTCGCTGACCCAGATGGCCGAGTATTCCCTGGAAGAGCGCCTGAGTGACCAGATTCACGATGCGCTTGACTTCCTTTCCGCGCGCGGTGTAAGTGTGAATACCGAGGCCACCTTCGTGGATGTCATGATCGCGGCAGACATGCTTGTCCGACGTCTGCGCGCCGGGGCTACTCCTGACGTTATCCAGGCCATTCGCAATGTCGCGCACCAGATGGGAATCGCCACCGATGAGACGCTGATCCAGCAGGTGTTGGCTGCCCTGCCTAAGCGACGTACGCAAACAACCTTGCAAGACATCGCCGCCATTTTGCAGAGCGTCCACAATGCCGATTCCATACGCGAAACCCCGGCACCAACAACTACAGAAGCGCCGCCAGCGCATGAACCGAACGCTGATACCCTAGAGCAGCCTGCAGCGGCCGGCTTGCCACCAGAGCCTGTTGACCAGCAGCCAACTCACTATATCGAGGGGACTTACCAGAAAGACCAGCCGGATCCCAACAACCCCGATAGTGACAACGAGTCACAGCAGTTCTACTCACCGTTTCAATAGCTACTAGCGTCCCGATGGCATAAGAAATATCAGGCCGGCGCCGATGACCGGCAGAAGGGCTAGTAGCTCCAGCGCCTCGCGCAACCCGATAGCATCCGCGAGGAAGCCGGCAATGAAACTGCCGAGCGCATTGGCCACAAAACCCCAGCCAAAAGCAAGCCCACTTGATGCCCCCGCACCACCCGGGAAGACCTCCTGGCCAATCATAAGCAAGATCGGCCAGTTGGCATTGAGCATCAGGCCGAGCAGGATACTGAGGACCACAATGGGCAGGATGCCTTCCGCGTTCAACAACAAAAAACTCAGCGGCGCGATCATAAACAAGGAGAACGAGGCGATCATCAGCCGCGACACGCGGTCCGACAGCGAAGCGCCGATGAAGGATCCCACTGCCGAGGATACCAGCAGTATCGAGGTCGCAAGCCCCGCAAAGCCCAGACCATAGCCTTGATCGCTGTAGAATGTGGGCATGAAAGTGCTGAAGCCCTGATTTGGGATCCCCCGGACCTGTCTCTTATACACATCT
>JAADYW010000005.1 GCA_010092845.1 Chloroflexota bacterium | reverse complement strand
TAGGCGGAGGTAGTTCAACACAACGGGGTCTGGAGATTCTGGCGGGTAGGCCGCCGCGCGAGATTTCCCCTGGCTACCTCAGATGTGCTTTCAGGGTAGAATACGGCTGGTGTGGTCTTCACGGGCTAGCGTTGCTAGACAGTACCTGAAACCAGGTGCGATATTTTGGCCAATCCCAGCATACGCTCTGCGAGGAGAACCGATCATGGGTGAGATCATTTCGATTCATTCGTTCCGTGGTGGGACCGGAAAATCAAACTTGACTGCGAACCTGGCCACTGCCACCGCAATGAAAGGCAAGCGGGTCGGGATCGTTGACACGGATATTCTCTCACCAGGTATTCACACGCTATTTGGTTTCGATGAAACCAAAATCGACAAAACGCTCAATGACTATCTGTGGGGCAAAGCCACAATCGATAAGTGCGCTTATCCCATGCATGAAACGGCGGCAATGGAAGAAAGCCGCGGCTACCTACGTGGTCATAAGATCTGGCTGATTCCCTCCAGCATACGAACCGGCGAGATTACGCGGGTGGTCCGCGAAGGCTATGATGTAGGGCTGCTCAACGAAGGCTTCCATACCATTATTGATGACCTGGAACTCGACTATTTGTTTATCGATACTCACCCCGGCATCAATGAAGAAACCTTGCTCTCCATCGCGATTTCGGCGGGCCTGGTTATCATCTTGCGCCCGGACCAGCAGGACTTTCAGGGCACGGCAGTCACGGTTGATGTTGCCCAGCGTCTTGAGGTCCCCAAGCTGCGGCTGGTAGTGAATATGGCGCTACCACGCTTCAACTTTGCCCAGCTAAAAGAACGAATCAGCGAAACCTACGAAGTGCCCGTCGCTGGTGTCTTGCCCCTATCCGATGACGTGGCGTCCAACGGCAGTAATCATGTCTTTTCTGCACTGAACCCGGACCACGAGTGGTCGGTAACTGTCCGCGAGATCGCTCAATAAATCACCGATGACGACGCCGGATAAGCATACAATAGAGGTCAAGCTTGAAGATGTCTGAAAATGACGACCCCCTAGCCGATCTGCTGGGGTCAATGAAACGGCATAGACGCGCGGCCAAGACCGAAGACCTTGATTTTTCTCGGGCAAGCAAACCCGAAGACGAGAAAGGGCTCAATCCCCTTGATTTGCTGGGGATGCCAGCGCTTCAACGTGACCTGATCAACACCTTGTCGCGACAGCAACAGGCTACCTTCCAGGATATTGTGGAGAAACTCGATAAGCCGCCCCAAGAAATCGAGTCGGTTATCGACGCTCTAAAGGCGGCGGGTTATCTGCGCGAGGCCCTTATCGATGGGCAAATCTTCTATCGCGTAGTTTTTGGGGGAAAGGTCAGCCGTTCTGGCCGTGGTGTTCCCCAGACGATATGGAATGCCGTTGACCTCGACAATACCGTTTTTCTGCAGCAGCTTCCTCTTTTCAGCTTCCTGAGCGAAGAAGATCGGCGTGAGATTGCTCTGGAGATGCAACCCCGGCGTTTTCAGCGCAACGAGGTCATTGTCTGGCAGGGCGATATCAGTGATAGTATCTACTTCATCAAGAATGGTGTTGTGGGGATGAGCCGCCTGTTGCCGGGCCAGAGTGGTGAGGAAACGCGCAACCTTGCTTATTTGCGGCAGGGTGGCTTGCTCGGTATCCACAATCTGCTAACGGATCGTGTCTATCCCGCCGCCACGACGGCCACTGCACTGAGTGAAGTAGATGTGCTCGAGCTGAAACGCGCTAAACTCCTTGATTTCTTGCTGAACTATGACCATGCAGCCCTGGCTTTGGCACGCATGTTGGCCCAGCAGTTGGTAGACGCCAATACGCGCCTGACTGACTCTGGTACTGAGAAACGCCTGTCGCTCGTCTTTGGTGTGGGAATCTGTGGCGCGACAACCATCGGCAGTGCGCTGGCCATGACCTTGGCGAGAATGACCCAGAGCAAAACGGTGTTTACCGAGCATCCGTATCCTGAACGTCTACCAGAGCAGTTCGGGTTTCAGCGAACCGGTGAAATCTACCAGCACCCGGCTGGCTTCGATATAGCGTTAACCGAGGGAACACCCGGTTTGCCGGAAAACGTGCGGACTACCCTTGTGCTGGATCAACTGTCGAATAACTATACCAACGTCATCATTGGTCTGCCGGGCAAGGCCGATGAGTCAGTGAGCTATATGCTTAAGAAAGCCCATCAGATTGTGGTTGTTACGCCCCCCGATCCTGAAGCCTGGCAGAAGACGAATGCGCTGCTGGCCGATATTCGAGCATATGTACACCCGGAGCGCACAAATATCCAGATCGTCGCCAACCGCAAACGGGCCGAACATGCGGAAATGGCGCTCGCTGGCCAAGCTGACCTTGAAATCCCCTATCTCCCGGACCATAATCCGCGTGGCAAGCATGATCTTGATCAACTGGCACTGCCACTGCAGCGGGCAGCGAGTATTCTGGCTGAGCGTCTGGGGCGGACCAATCAGATTGGCATCTATATCCCCACGACTGTTGATGTCGATCAAGAGGTCGATACTTCTGGTTATATTCAAGAGACTCTTACCTTCCTGGGAGAGCTTTTTGGTGGCGCCAGCACAACAACCAATGAAGCTCGTGGGGTGTGGAATAGTGAGGATGCTGGCCTTGTCAGCGAGACCATCCACATTGTGCGCACGCTCGTCAGCCAGATCGAGCTGGATAAACACCTCGAGGATGTCCTGAAATACATGGATCGACTGAAGCGTGAATTGAAGCAGGAAGCGATGGCCCTGGAAGTCAACCAGAAATTGATGCTCATCTAACCGTAACAAGGACCAATGTATGTTCAACCGAATCTCACTCAACTGGGTGCTCTTAGGGCTGTTGATTGCTAGCGGTGCACTTCCGCTAGTGCTGGCGGGCGTGACGGGCAGTTTGCTATTCGGCATTGTGGCCCTAATCGTTGTCGCTGGGGCTGGGGCATTTTGGGTGAGCCATATGATAAGTGGGCCCTTGCAGAAGCTCATCGCTGGTGTTGGTGCTATTGCGACGGATATTGAGCACCAGCAGCCCACCACCGATCTCAAAGCAGCGGCAAGCGGCGCAGGCCTTGAGATCACACTACTCGCTAGCCAACTACAGGAGGCGCGTGATATCCTGCAACGACGCCTGACGGAGCTGAACTCGATCCATGCGATAAGCCAGACCATCACTTCATCGACGCTCGACTATGAAAAAACTGTCAAATCAGTTCTGGCAGCTGTCCAGCGTGTTGTCGATTATGATGCGGCTGAGGTGGCCGTTCTGGAAAACAGCACGCTGACGGTTGAGGCCTGGTGGGGGAAGGATGGGTTTAAAGATACGACGGGGCGCAAATATCGTATGGGAAAAGGACCGACAGGTATCATCGCCGCCAACAAGGAACCCCTGTTTTTGAAGACGGTCCAACCTTCAGAAGACTTGCAGCGGACGATCGGCTATGCCTCTGTTGAAACCGAGTTCATCGCGAAGTCGACGAAGCTGGTTATCAGCTCGTTTCTAGGAATTCCATTGCTACTTGGCGACCGGCTCATCGGAACATTGACACTGGTCCATCACCAACCAGGCTACTTCAGCGAGGATGATATGCGCCAACTCGAGCAACTGGCTGATCACGCCTCAATCGCTATTGACAATGCCCTTCAAGTCCGGGAACGTGAGAAAGCTCTCAAAGATCAGATCCGCGAGCTGAAGATTGAAATCGATCAGGCGAAGCTCAGTGCACAGGTTAATGAGGTTACCGACACCGATTTCTTCCGCGATCTACAGAGTAGTGCCGCCAAAATCCGTGAGCGGCGCTCACGCGGGAACACGGAGGATGCCGCGGAGTCTGGTGAGTCTGAGCCGGCGCCCGATACAGCTTCGGAATCATCAGACGATCATACGGAAGAGCCAGATTCTTAGTTATAATAGGGACAAAAGCACACCGAAAAGGAAGGCACCCGATGGGGGCTAAATGCTGGATCTCCAACAAGCCGGCCAATGCCGTCTGCCGTTTTTGTGGCCGCTTTATTGCCAAAGACCATGCAACCCAATACCCTTATTTCCTGACAGTCTATGTTGGTGCAAACCAGACACCCAAGGCGCTAGTGGTCGCGGATGCGGTGTGGTGTGGGGAGTGTAGCCCGCAATCGGAGCCAGTTGAAATGCCCCAGCTCTACTAGAGTGCGTAGGAGCGTATTGATGACGGATATCTTTGACCTTCTGGGAGCGGCTGGCGACAAGCAGCAAAATGACAATGCTTCACCTAGCCCTGGCAAACAAAGCGCGTCGTCTGAGGAAGAAGAGCCGGCAGCCACGAGCGACGACCTGGCATTTCTGGGCGATTTCAAGAAGCGTGTGACCTCACGCCGGGCGAGATCAGAGCGGACCGCCAAGCAGAGTGAATCATCCACCAGTGCGGGGATTACGCCACTTGACATTGCTGGTCTGCCCGAGAACCAACGTCAGATTATGTTCTTTATGTTGCGTAATAAGCACGCAGCCAAACACGGGATTACTCTGGCTGAGTTACAGGCGCGTTTCGACAAGATGTCATACCTGGAAGATATCCTGGCAAAGCTCACGCAAGAGGGTTGGCTACTTGTTATTGATGAAGAACCCAGCCAGCGTTACAAGCTCAATCTACGGCGCAAAGCTGCCCGTCTTGGCCTGGACTAGTACTAACATCCTGAACGCAGACTCACTGCCGGAAACAGGCTAGACCCGCTAGAAAGGTATATTCACTAAATGCCAGCTTTTGAAATCAGCCAACCGGAACCTGACCTGGTGCGCGTCTTTTTCCCAGCAAGCTGGGATGCCACCGCGGAATCCGAAGCAATGTTCAAGTCCCTGCTCGAAACGCTGAATGACCAGGATAATCCGGTGACGCTGATGGTTGTCGCCGGTGGAGAACGCCCCGAATACAGTACGGGGGGCCTTCATGCTGCGCGTGACATTCTGTTCCATGACAACATTGCGCGAATGGTCATCGTTGCTGACGATCCATCACCCGCTGTGTCGCATATGTCGGCCTTTCGTGGTGAACGAGGGTTACCCCCGATTCCTATGATTGGTGCCAGTACGGAAGAAGAAGCTCGGCAGCAACTCTAGGGAAAGCGGCCGGCGACAAACACAAGATAAGCCATCGTCATCTAGGCGGTGGCTTATTTCGTGCTTTTATGCCGCGCTGGGTGGTTGTTAGTGTAGTTCGCCTTCTTTGTTTTCAGTAGGGCTGTCTTCGGGGGTACTAGTCTCAGCGCCTGTATCATCGTCGGGCTCAGGAGTCGACTCGCTGGTGACGCGTGCCTGGGTCCCATCGCCCGCCGCGAGTTCCTCTTCGTCTTCCCAGCTCACAATCCAGATGCATAGCCCAGAGACAACAATTGAGGCCACGATAAGCGCGACCCAATTGGTGAATGTCAGGTCGACATCCCGGGCTTCATAGACTAGAAGGCCGACAATGCCGGCCGACAGCACAACCCAGGCTGAAATCCGGGGATAGGTATCAATAATCGTCAGTAGACTCCCGATAACGGGTGTTTCCTTAATCCGTTCCACAGTCGGTTAACCTCATTTGCTGGACTAAAATGGCGTCAAGATCTTGTCTTCACGGAGTTCCTTATACAGAATTATCGTTCCCTCGGGTCGTGAATGCAGCGCTTCACGCCAGGCTGGGAATTTAATATCAGTGATTTTCTGAAGGACGCTATAGCCGAGCTGTTCCTGCAACAAGCCGATAATCTCGCTCGACTCTTCCTGTTTCAGGTAGATAAAGGAGACCTCACTCTGCAGGCTATCGGCGGCGGATTCCATTTCATTAATTAGGGCGTTGAGTACCGGTTCCGTTGGAATATCAGGCAATAGCGCGATCTCGCTTGATTGGGTGATCAGATTCTCGACAACGAAGCTGATTACCCCGATGAGTTCATCTTCGCTCATGGCCACCAGGTAAGAGGTCTCGGTGAAGCTCATCATGAGATCGGCCTTAGACAACTGCTTGCCCCTGGTCATGTTGATGAGCTTAGCCACGGCGTCGAGATGGCTGGGTTGGGGCCGCTTAATTGTGATTTCCTTGAGCTCGCGCTTGGTGGGAGTTGCGGATTGACTTCCCGAAACATCAACCCGAGCGACAGTCTCAGTATCCGGGGCGGGGCCACTGCCGATCTTGCCCCATGCTGCCTGGACTTGAGCCCATGTCTCGCTGACATCACCGGTGTTCCTGATAACAACACTGGCCGCCTTCAGCTTTTCGGCCTGGGGGTTCTGAATGGAAATCCGTTTGCGGGCCTCTGGCTCGGTAAGGCCACGCTTCTCCATCAGGCGCTGAAGTTGTACGTCGTGTGGGGCATCTACTACCCAGATCGCATCTACCTGGTCGGCGAACTGACCTTCAAGCAGTTTTATGGCTTCAACGACCACTACCTTATGCTTGGCACGCTGGATCAGGGTGTCGATGGCTTTGCCGATGATCGGATGGGTGATCGATTCGAGCTGCTTCAGAGCTGCCGGGTGGGCAAATACCACGGCACCCAACCGGCCGCGATCAATGCGGCCCTCAGCACCAATGATCCATTTACCGAACGACTCAATGACGGGACGGTATGCAGGGGCACTGGGTGCCATAACCTGGTGTGTCAGGCCGTCGGCATCAATGGTATAGGCACCGAGATGTTCCAACATCTTGCGCACCAGACTCTTGCCGGTTGCGATATTGCCAGTAATGCCGATTACATATTTATCTTTCCATCGCCCCACAACAGAACCCTCCACAAAATAACAGGCCCATAGCCCGTGTGTCTAAAGCTGAAGTTTGATGATCCGGAACATTGTTTTGATGATTGTAGCCAGCATTGTAACTTGCTCCTAGCGCAATATCAAGCACGCTTACGCCAGATGCATCCATTCTGCCATTGTATCATTCAGCTGATCTTCTGTCTCGGCGTATTTCTGGCCCAGCTCAACAACGGCATCAACATTCCCGGCAGCGCTGGCGGCTTCCAACGCACCACTGATTTCAGCGATCTCGGCTTCGAGCTGTTGGATCATGCCCTCAAGTTGCTCAAGCCGTTGTTGGCGCTGGTAGGGATTGAGCCCGCTAGGATGCTCATCGGTTGCAGACCCATTGCGATTGGTTCGTCGGGAACGGCGTCCATTGTCATCTCCACCAGTGGAGCCACCTGGCGGGCCAGTGTTGGCGAGAGCTTCTAAGTAGGCCCGATAGCTTCCCTGGAAGGCTATCATCTGGCCAGGCTTGATCGCCCAGATTTGAGTTGCCAGGGCATCAATTAAATAGCGGTCGTGGCTTACCAGCAGGATCGTCCCCTCATAGTCTGCCAGGACATTCTGCAGAACTTCTTGTGAGGCGATGTCGAGATGGTTGGTCGGCTCATCCAGGAGGAGAACATTGGCCCCATCAAGCGCCAGTTTGGCCAGTGCGAGCCGGCCGCGTTCACCACCGGAGAGTGTCGCTACGGGACGGTAGACGTCCTCACCCGTGAACTGGTAGCGTGCCAGATAGTCGCGGGCTTTGCTTAGCGGCAGATTTTTGACATCCAGCAGCTCATCCAGGATACTGTTCGCTTCGTTGAGCCGTTCGTGTGCCTGCGCAAAATAGCCCAGCTTGACGTTCGCTCCCCAGGCGTACTCGCCTTGCCAGGCGGTGAGTTCCCCCAGAATCGTTTTCAGGAAAGTTGATTTTCCGGCGCCGTTTGGTCCGATGATAGCAGCCACTTCCTGGCGAACCAGCAGGATATCCGGTACCTGAAACAGGGGGCCGCTATCGTCTGGATAGCCGATCTCCAAGCCGCGTGTCTTCAAGACCTCGTGCCCCGTGCGCCCGGCATCACTGGCATCGAGCGCCAACCCCAGGTGCTTGCTGCGCCTACGGGGACGTTGTACAAGCCAGGGTTTGTCCGTTGCTTGGCCAAATCGATTGGTGCCGCTCAGCAACCGTTCCAGCCGGCGCCGACGCCCTTTAGCCTGGGCGGTGTTCTGGCCGGCGATGTTTCGCTGGATGTAGTCCTGTTCTTTCTGGATGAAGGCCTGCTGAGCTTCGTATTCCTTGACCAGCCGCTCGTAGCGTGCTTCTCGTTGGGATACATAGTGACTATAGTTCCCCCGGTACGCAGCGATCTCACCGAAGTCGAGTTCCCATACTGTGGATACCACATTGTCCATGAAGTAGCGATCGTGGCTGACGATAAGGATGGCGCCTTCCCAGTCCTTAAGATAACCTTCTAACCATTCCACAGCCTGGATATCAAGATGATTGGTTGGCTCGTCGAGGACAAGCAGGTCAGGTTTTTCCAGCAATAAGCGCGCGAGCAGAGCCCGGGTTACCTGCCCACCCGATAGCTGGCTCAATGGACGCTGGAAGTCGTCCTCATCGAAGCCCAGCCCCTGCAATACGCGTTTGATTTCCAACTCATATTCGTAGCCGCCCGCATCTTCAAATTGCTCTTGGAGCTGGCCATAGCGTTCCAACAAGTCGTCATGCTCATTGGTACGGGTTGGGTCTGCCATAGCGTGCTCGAGTTCGCGCAGGTTGGCTTCTTGTACCCGGAGATCAGCAAAGGCGGTGAGCATTTCCTCCCAGACAGTCCGCTCTCCCATGAGCATGGGCCGCTGTGGTAGAAAGCCGATTTGTAGGCCTTTTTTCTGGGTAAGCTCACCCTCAGTCGGTACATCCTGACCGATGAGGATATTGAGTAGGGTTGTCTTACCGGCGCCATTCGGACCAACCATTGCGATCCTGGCCCCATGCGGGATGTCGACGGTTATTCCTGCAAAGATCTCATCCGCACCAAAGGATTTGCTGACGTGTTGCGCCTTGAGGATTGACATTGTGTTATGTGAGTCTACTTAGGTGATACTAAAGCCCGTCTAAGGGCTTTTTCCTATGCTAGGCACATTATAGCAGATCATCGCAAAGGTTAAGCGTAGAAAAGCACCAAACCCCTTGCAAAAACGACAAGAGGCTCGGTCATTCGGGAGCAACCGGATGGCTAGGGGGGCTTAACCATCTCGTTTGATAATCAGTATAGCGGTTTGTAGTCTTGCTAACTTGACGGTTACTCAACCCTGGACCCACGCTCAGATGACGGAACCATTCCGATTGGTTGAGGCTAGCGGTATTCTGGTCGCAAATTGCGGAACACCAGACCAAATCCGCGCCGGGTAACGATATATTCATGTTCAGGGTCGGCTTCGTGCAACCGTTTGCGCAGCCGGCTGATCAAGGCATCCATCGCTTGGTCGCTGACATTGGCCTCATCACCCCAAACATGTTGACGGATCTGGTCACGGGTGACAACGATGCCTTCATTGCGCAAGAGCAACTGTAGCAGTAGAATCTGGCTCGGGCTTAATGGCGGCTCCAATACTTCGCCCCGGACCGACGCCTGCGATGTGGTTTCATCAAGCTGAAGACCCTCGGCCAGTTGGCTGACATCGAGTTGCTCGGTCGTTGCCGGATCATCGAAGATCAACTGGTGGACATTTGCTAATGAGACGATGTCGTTGGCACGCAGCCGATACTGTTTGTTGGGTATGATCCGTTCACCGTTGAGAAACGTACCATTGGTGCTACCAAGGTCTTGCAAAACGATCTTCTGCTGGTCAAAATCCAGCTGAGCATGCTGGCGTGAGATTTCGCTTGAATCAACGACATAGTCACAATCACGCCCACGACCGATGGTAAACGGGAACTGGGTCAGATCTAGTTGTCCGGTGATCTTATCTTGATCTTTAATATAGAAACAGGGGGCAGTTGGCATGTTTTCACCTCAAGAGTATGTCCACAGGTCCCTTAGTAGATTATGCATCTGGGTGGGCATTCAGGCTGTACGCTATGCTGACGGTTTACCCACGTTTTATGTGGTTCTCGCTTAGTACATATACAACAACACCCATACGAATCCGTGAAAATTAAGGAGTAAGTTGCATGCGCATCATTATCACCGGTGGTTCAGGAATGATTGGCAAAGCCCTGGCCATCGAATTGATTGAAGCTGGCCATGAGGTCATTGTGTTGAGCCGCAATCCTTTCCCCGGTATCGTACCAGGTGGTGTCGGCGTTGAGAAGTGGGATGCCGAGACAAGCCATGGTTGGGCTTCGCTGATTACTGAAGACACGGCCATTGTCAACTTCGCAGGTGCAGGTCTAGCAGAGGGACGGTGGACCGACGAACGCAAAGCGGAGATCCTCAAGAGCCGTATCAATGCAGGACAGGCAGTTGTTGATGGCATCCAATCGGCCGACAGCAAGCCGCGCGTGGTTATTCAAGCCTCGGCGGTTGGTTACTATGGGCCTCGTGGAGACGAAGAACTCACTGAGAGCAGCTCGTCCGGCGACGATTTTCTGGCGGATGTTTGCCAGCAATGGGAAGAAGCCACTCAGCCCGTCGAGGAAATGGGCATTCGCCGTGCCATAACCCGTTCGGGTGTGGTGTTGAGTACCAAAGATGGAGCCTTCCCACGGATGCTTCTCCCGTTCAAGTTGTTTGTAGGCGGGCCAATTGGCTCTGGGCAACAGTGGATGCCGTGGATTCATATTCACGACGAGGTGCGGGCTGTCCGGTTCTTGATTGAAAACGAAGCCAGCCAGGGGGTATACAACCTTACGGCGCCGAACCCCGTAACCAATGGGCAATTTGCAACGATCATGGGCAACGTGATGCGACGGCCAGGTATTGTCCCTGTTCCAGCCTTTGTCATGCAGACACTATTCGGGGAGCTATCAACCGTGCTGCTGGACGGCCAGCGGGCAGTTCCACACCGCCTCCTCGAAGAAGGGTTCACCTTTGAGTATAACGAACTGGAAGCTGCAATTCGCGATCTGCTCGATCGCCCAGCGCCTGCGGCTGCCTGAGAGACAAATCGCCCTCGGCTTAAAGGTAGAACGCGGCTTCCCATAAATCTTGGGAAGCCGCGTGATGTTTCATCAGTTTGTCAGGAAAAACGACGCATTCGGATTACCGGTCACCGATCATGACCCACGGCTCGTCGATCGTGCCGACGTAGTTTGCGCGCGGACGGATCAGACGGTTGTCGGCCCACTGTTCAATGATATTGGCTGTCCAGCCCGCCATACGGGACATCGCAAACAGCGGGGTCATCATGTCAGGCTGAATACCCAGAGTATAAAGCACGATGGCGCTGTAGTAGTCTACATTCGCGAAGAGCTTGCGCTCGATGAAATACTCATCCGCTCTGGCCAGCTCATCTAGTTTCTCAGCGGTCTCGAACCATTTGCTGTTGCCAGTGGTATCCGCCAGAGCTTTGGCATGCTTCTTGAGGATAACGGCGCGGGGATCCGGCGCTTTGTAAACGCGGTGGCCGATACCCATGATCTTACGGCCCTCACCCTTGACCTGTTTCTCAAAGAAGTCCTTGACATTTTCAGGACCACCGATCTCCATGAACATCTTCATGGCAGCTTCATTGGCACCACCATGCTTCGGTCCCTTAAGGGCGCCAATCGCGGCGGTTACGGCGCTGTAGATGTCGCCATCGGTGCTGGTCACGACACGGCTGGTGAAGGTACTGGCGTTGAATCCATGGTCCGCGAGGAGCACCAGGTAGACGTTGGCGGCATCCACTTCAGTTGGGTTCGGCTCTTCGTTCTTAAGCATGTACATGAAATTTGCCGCAAGACCCAAGTCTGCCCGGGGAGCAATAGGCTCTTCACCGTCACGAATACGGGCCCACGCCGCGACAAGGGTTGGGGTCTTGGCGAGAAGGCGGCGCGCTTTGCGGAGGTTAGCTTCGGGGGCGCTGTCTTCGGTCTCTTCGTCACGGTTACCCAGCAGGGAAATCATTGAACGCAGAACACCCATTGGATGCGTGTTCTTGGGCAGGTCGCGCATCACATCAATGATGTCGGGCTTAACTGTCATATCACGAGCGATCATGTGGGTGAATTCGCTCAATTCAGCTTGAGTTGGCAGGCGGTTGTTCCAGAGCAAGAACGAGGCTTCTTCGAAGGAAGCGTGCTCTGCTAGGTCTTCAATCCGATAACCGACGTAATAGAGTTTTCCTTTTTCGCCGTCAACCTTACTCTTGCGGGTATCGGCGACAACAACCCCTGCCAGACCTTTTCCTGTAGTATCTGCCATTTTTAAAGAACTCCTTACATTAGTCGTATGGTTTTTGGATAAATGTTGCCAATCATGAGCGACACAGTTTGTGACGATGTACGCTAAGAGTATCAGGCAACTGCTGCCCCATGCTCCTCAACGGATGTCCCGGGTCTCTGGGGGCTGCCGGTAGCTCGAACATTGCGCAGGAGCTACACAGCGTAATTGGCACCGAACCTGGCGAAGCATTCGGAAGCGCATCCAGCGTTGACATTGTCGTTAATGAACGTGAGGGCAGTGTGCCCTTAATTGGTGCCCGCTTACTAAATTGTCATTTGATTTTATCGCAGATTAGTTGCCGACGCTATGTTTTCATGGCAATCACTGCACCTGGGGCGCAAAATTGTATTGACGCCACCCAGGTAAGCTTGCATTTGGCAGTGGAAATCCAAGTCGTTTAGTCCAGAAACTGTTCAGATTGTGGCGGATTTCTGGTGAAACTTGAACCGAAACCCTACCTAAACAATATAATCTGATGATGGTGATGTGCAGTAATGGAGACGGTTTCGGCATTATACGTTACATACATAATGGACGACTGTTGAACGGTAGTGCCCGCAGTATGCAAACCCGCTGCCCTGCTTCACACGAGCTTGCTTCGATGTATCAATTTGCGGCTGCATTGAAGATTTATGTGGTACGATACATGCTTTCCGGCTCCCTGCGTACCCTATAGCGCCTACAAGGCTACGGAGTAGGTGCGGGCAGTCTGCATATTCTTGAGGGCATTCTTAAACAGCAAACGCACGAGAGAAAAAGCCTATGCCACCTTTTTTATTGTCGATTGCGGAACGGTATCTCCGGCCAGCATTCTTCACAGCAGTTAACTTCATGAGTTGGGCGCCCCGCCTGGCGCTGTCGCGTTTGATCGCCAAATGGCGCTCGCTGTTGACAATTGTCGTCGGGGTCGTGCTCGGCGCAGGCATTGGGGCACTGGTTCCACTGTATACAACGGCCGTTGCCCAGGTCGGCCTGGTCCAGCGTCTGGATGAGGAGCCAGCGCATGATTCCAATGCGCGCCTCCGTATCGCACTACGCCCCTTCGATTTTGCGAGCATGGATGATGTGTTAGCTGCAGCGACGCTCATCGAAGAGGACTATATCCAGGCGACGGTCGATGAGTATCTGGCAACAGAGACTCTTGAGGGTTGGGTCACGAGCAATGATGTTAGTCCTTATCTTGAAACAGATAAGATGGGGGTCATGGAAGACGAAGAGACCCCGTTGCGTTCACTGAATGCCAATGACAATTCGCGCGCCAGCCTGATCTATTTGCAGGATTGGCAAGATGAGGTCCGTGTTGTCGAAGGCCAACTGCCGGCGGAAGCCGCCGTGCCAGATGGGGTGGACTTCAATGTGGCGATCAGCACGACAGTCGCTAATACCTTTGGGCTGCAAACCGGCGACGTGTTGATCGTTGACCAACGTCGATCCCGGAATGGGAGCCTCAATAGCGGAGCCTGGGAAACCAGCCAACCCTTTACTGTACACATCACGGCGATTATTGCGCCGGGTGATGAAGAAAGCGCCTTCTGGATGGCATTGCGTGGTGAGGATGATACACCACTCAATGTGATTCGTGGGAGTTGGCCAGCCGAATTCCGTATGCTGGCCGATCGCGACACGGTTATCAGTGTGATGCAGGATTTTGTCCCCCAGACACCGCTGACTTTCGGGTGGCGTTTCCTCTTCAATCACGAGGAGCTGCCGTACTCGCGTATTACCGAGGCGCGCACCGCCCTACGCGATTTTGAAGCCGTGCTCTTTGGTGATCTTGGCCAGGACAATCCAGAGTTGGCTTCCCAGGTGGGCCTTGCCGAAGGTCGTGCTGACTTACAATTGCAGTATGATTATGACACGCGCCTAGTGGACTTCAGCCAGACACGTGAAGATGTCGATGAAGGTATTCTGCTGGATTATGATGAGAAGCAGGAAACCAATGCTGTACCGTTCACTCTCCTCCTGCTGGAGGTCGGTGCTTTGGTGTTGTTCTTCCTGATTGTAACTGCCGCCTTAGTGCGGCGAGGTGAACGCCGAGAAATTGCGATGCTCCAGAGCCGCGGGGCTTTTGATAGCCATATTCTGGCGCTGCGTGGCATTGAAGCGCTGTTGATTTGCTTGTTTGGGGCCATAGCCGCGCCATTCATCGCGCAACAATTGCTTATCTTGTTGGGTCCATCCGTCGCGGGTACCGACGAATTCCCTCTGC
>JAADYW010000254.1 GCA_010092845.1 Chloroflexota bacterium | reverse complement strand
CTCGCTAATGTGTGTTAGGTAGGAGCAGAAAGATGAAGAACATGTATCGTATATTGATGCTGGGGGCGATCATGATTTCGGCCTTCGGCCTGCTGGCCGCTCCTGCGCAAGAGGCGGCGGCGCAGACAACGTCCTGCACCCAGACGCATACCGTTCAACCGGGTGAGAACCTGTTCCGCATTGGCTTGCGTTATGGCGTCAGTTGGACAACCCTGCAGCAATGGAATAACCTGAGCAATCCCAATGTGGTCTATGTTGGCCAGGTGCTCTGTGTCAGTGGCCCTGTTGCCCCGGGCGATCCGCCTGACTTCGGGACCGGCGGCCCTTCCGTGGTGTACCCCGGTAACCCCTTTGGACCCACGACCGAGCCACGCATCTGGTTTCCGCAGGTGACGCTTGCCCAGAGCTTCCAGCTCAGGGGCTATAACTTCCCGCCGAATCGGCAGGTGACTATCGCCATGACGACGTTAGGCAATCGCCCTTATGTGCCGTACTATCTGGCCAATACCGATGCCTCTGGCGAGTTCTATGTAAGTATTACCATCCCCGCGGAGTTGGCAACAGCCGGTACGGTTGCAGTTGAGGCGACAACCACTGGTGGCTACTATGCACGGAATTGGTTCTACAATCGCTAACCCCTGACACTCTACAAGACGGGGCAGGCTACAATCGCAGCCTGCCCTATTGCGAACTAGAGTTGTTAAGCGCCTTCGCGCCTACTCATCACCGGGCACGCTACCAATCACCATGATCGCGTACGCGCCTGAACTGGCCTGATCACTTGAGCCGAAGACGTAGAGTATCGGTGTGCTGTCTTCAGGCGCCAGGACAACACCCGGATCTGTTTCCCCGGCGATATAGCTTGACCCGTTAGCGATCACGACCCCGGAGCCCGTTGATGGGAACCGTGGTGTATCTGCGCATGTACCGGTTCCGGCATCATCGCATTCGGCAATGACCTGGATGGCATTGAAATCAATCGCATCGGGGTCAAATTCGTTGGCCGCATCGAATGCCTGCGTAAGTCCATCACCGCGCAGGACCGATAGAGACGCATCCAGCGATGTGTAGCGGCTAACCATGTAGACCGCCAGCGGCTCCTCTGCAACACTGCCGGGTACCCGTATGACGAAGCCGTCCAGTTCCGAGGCGGGCTGGATAGCGAGGCCTTCAATGACCATTACAAAGCGCCCACCTTCGCCGCCAAAAGCCCCGACAGTGATGTTGACCGGGTCCCCCTGGCGGCGTGTGGTGAACCTGACCTGAGCAGTCTGGGAATTGGATTGAACATAGCCGAAGTCTGGGACCGAAAGCTCGCTACCTGCGGCATTTGGCTCGTCGTCGTTGCAGGTCCCGATACCTTCGCCATGTTCGACTGCCAGTACCGGATCGAAGTCTTCCAGCCCGAACACAGTTACGGTATAGGAGAAACCCGGATTTACGTTGATGAACGAGAATTGCAGGCCTCCCTGGATAACCTGGGTCGTTTCACCTTCAACGGTGCAGGTCACGTTGATCTGGAAGTCATCTTCGTTGGGGGTTGCGGTGCTGCCGCCAAGACCCGGGCCCTGAGTTTGCCCCCCGTCGGCGGCCAGCGTCAGACGAAACCCGCCACTGGACGCACCCTCATCAAAATCAAAACGGGTCGCCACCACAAGATAGGTGCCGCTGCTGGGGATGGTAAAAGAAATCTGCGAGTCGGTGCCGCCAGTTGCGACATCATCGTTTTCAGCAAAAATCTCTTCAAGAAACGGATCGGCGAGAACGAGATAGGTGTCGAGATCGCCGCTGGTAGCGACCATGTCAATTGTGAGCTCGTCACCGGCTGTTGCGTCGAAACAATAGCCGTATAGGCTGTTGGCGTTGGTGATGGTACCCGTTACCGTTTCACCATATTCGATGGTTGGCAGGTCGTCACAGAAATTCGACTGTGCAGATGCCGGGGAGCTGCTCGGACTACTAAGGAATCCGGCAATACCGAGTCCAAGGACCATGAGAGAGACGATAAGGCGTTTCAAGACGTTTTCTCCATTCGCTACAGTGATGCACCCGACAGTAGTTTAGGCGGATGACTGTATTGGTGCAACCTGCACGGGCGGGGCTTTGAAAGCTATTCCCTCCGCGGAGCTAGTTTGCCTCTAGGTGCCGATCCACAGTTGTCTGGCGGCGGCAACCGCGTCCGGCAAAACCTCCATAACCTTTGCGATGTCTTGATCGGTGGTCTGGCGACCGACGCTGAGCCGTAATCCACCAAGTGCCCAGCTATCATCAAGCCCGATGGCCAGCAACACCTCGGAGGGCGTTGGGTTGCCGGTCTTGCAAGCGCTGCCCGAAGAGGCGGCGATTCCCTTCATATCCAGTTGCATGAGCAATGTGTTGGCATCAATGTCCTTGAACGCAAAACTGGCATGTGACGGTAGGCGTTCCGTACGGCTACCAGTTAGCCGGGCATTGGGCATACGGGTCAGGATGGCCTCGATTAACAGATCACGCAGGCCCGTGTAGTGTGCGACGTGCTGCTCACGCTCGGATGTTGCGATCTCCAGGGCTTTTGCTAACCCAACAATGAGGGGGACATTCTGGGTTCCGCTGCGCAGGCCATTTTCGTGGCTACCGCCGGTCTGGATGGGTAGCATGATCGTGCCTTCACGGACGTATAGCGCGCCAACACCTTTTGGTCCGTAGAATTTGTGCGCCGAAATCGACAACAGGTCCACACCGGACTTTTGCACATCCAAATCGACTTGTCCCGCCGCCTGAACGGCATCTGTATGGAACACGGCACCCATTTCGTGGGCGACCCCCGCCAGATCGGCGATAGGCAGAATCGTGCCGATTTCATTGTTTGCCGTCATCAAGGATATGACTGCAGTCTTCCCGTCGATATGGGACCGCAGCGTCTCCGGTGAGACCTGGCCGTCATTGTCCACGGGCAGGAATGTGCTCGCGAAGCCGAAAACCTCTGTCAGTTGTTTGACGGTGTTGGTCACGGCACTGTGTTCAAGCGGCTGTGTAATGAGATGGACGTCCTTGCCAGCTTGCCGTGCTGCAAGCGCGGCCCCGCGAATCGCCAGATTATCACTCTCCGAGCCGCAACTGGTGAAGATGACCTCGCGCGGCTGGCAGTTGAGGATGTCGGCCACGGTTTGGCGAGCACGCTCGAGGGCGGCCTCGGCTTCCTGGCCATAGCGATGGACGGAGGTCGGGTTACCGTAGGTTTCGCGAAAGTACGGCAACATGGCCTCCACGACGCGCTCATCAACGGGGGTGGAGGCACTGTGGTCCAGATAGATACGCTGGTTGGTCATGCTGTGCTCCTGGAAGTTCTTATGTGCATGTGACGTAACTATAGCGAAAGCAGCGTCAGCGGACTACATGAGTCCGCACACTAATCTTCCTTTCCGGTCTTGACCGGATCGGTTCAGCCGGTTAGGATGTGGAAGTCGAATTAACTGGATAGGGATTGATAAAATTATGCAGGGCGATAAGCCGACTGTTGTGGTCGCCATGAGTGGTGGCGTCGATAGCTCGGTGGCGGCGGCATTGCTCGTTGAGCGCGGCTACAACGTCATTGGCATGATGATGCGCCTCTGGGCCGAAGAGTCGACGGTCGGTTTTGGCGGACACAATCGATGTTGTACACCGGACCAGATGGCGGATGCGCGGCGCATTGCTGCTGACCTGGGGATTCCGTTCTATGTCCTAGATACCCGTCAGGTGTTCCGGCAGCAAATCGTCCAGTTCTTCATCGATCAACACGCCCAGGGCGTGACGCCCAATCCCTGTCTGGCTTGCAATCGTCATATCCGTTTTGAGTGGCTGCTGGACAATGCGCTGTCGCTTGGCGCTGACTATCTGGCGACCGGCCACTATGCCCGTCTGAGCCAGTCAGCGGATGGGTGTGTCGAATTGCGCCAAGCTGTGACCCCCGAAAAAGACCAGTCCTATGTATTAAGTGTGCTCAACCAGGCCAGGTTGCGGCACGCGATGTTCCCCATTGGCGAATTCACGAAGCCCCAGGTCAGGGAGATGGCACAGCGCTTTGGGTTGCCCGTTGCTTCCAAGGGCGATTCTCAAGACCTTTGTTTTCTCGGAGATGGCGATTATCGTCGCTTCTTGCGCGAGCATGGCCCGGGTGACCTCTTTGCCCCTGGACCCATCGTGATGCGTGATGGCACCCAGCTCGGTGAGCACATTGGTCTGCCCAACTATACTATCGGTCAACGTAAGGGGCTTGGTATCGCTTATCATGAGCCACTTTATGTCCTCAAGTTGGACACAGCTCGGAATACCCTGATTGTTGGGACTCGTGACGAACTGGGCCAGGATGAATTGACGACCGGAGCGTTCAATTGGATCGCCGGCACTCCGCCAGATGGTCCATTCCGCGCTGAGGTGAAGATCCGTTACAAAGCGCGGCCTGTGCCGGCGACGGTAGCACCGCTCCCGGATGGCGCAGTCCAAATCAGATTCGACGACCCGTTACGCGACATCACGCCAGGGCAGGGAGCGGTGGTGTATCAAGATGATCTTTGTCTGGGCAGCGGGATTATTCAGCGGCAGTGATGGAGTCAGTTAGCGCTGCCCGGTTGAGTTGGTCGCGTTGGGTACATTTGTCTGTTCTGCTCGGCGTCCCGCCACCGCGATCGCATGCGACACTACAGGTGCCGATAACGTCATAAACAGCCCCAGTGCCAGGGCCTTTAACGCCGTGCCCGGCTCAAGGAAGCCAGTGCCGATCAGGAGGCCGAAAAGCCCCAAGACACTTACTTTGCCGGAAGCATGCAGGCGTGAATAGGCATCCGGTAAACGAATAACACCCAGCACACCAATCGCGAAAAACGCTACCCCAACGAAAATGAACAAAACCCCGATGATATCCATCAGAAGACGCGTCCCTCCGAGATGTAGCGAGCAATACTCAAGATGGCGATAAATGAGAGCGCCGCCAGAACGATCCCGATGTCAATCAGGATGTCATTTCCCTCGATTAGCGCTACCAGGATGATGTTGCCGATCAATAGGGTCGTTACCAGGTCAATAGCCAGTAGGCGGTCGGCGACAGTTGGGCCACGTGCGGCCCGGTAGGCAACCGGAATCAACAACGCGACCAGGATGCCGAGTGCGATCTGTAAAAGGGTGTCCATGACATCAGTTTCGATCATCCAGGATCCTCCGTATTAGCCGCAGGCGCTCGGCCTGGGCCTTGTCGAGCTTGGGGCGCGAGGCGTCGACGTCGAGGCAATGAACCAGCATTGTACACCGCTCATCTTCCTGGAAGTCAACCACCATCTCGCCCGGAGTAACAGTTATCCAGTGGATGCTCAGCGCAGTGATGAACTGGTTGTGGGTATCATCCTGGGTATCTACTGGCACAATACCCGGGTTGATGAGTAGTTTCGGGTGCAATACACGCCAGGCAACATCCAGCCCCGATAGAAGGATTTCCACGAGGAGATCAGCGATGTAGACCGCCAGCCACCACAATTGCAGCGGCAGCCTCGTAATCGAGATGTTGACTTCCTCATTGCCCCGCACCAGGGTGACAATCGCAGCGCTAACCACATAGCCGACAGCGAAGCTGGCCACTGAGGTTTCGTTGCTGAGCGTAACCCACAAGAATGCCAGGGGAAAGGACAGGAGTGCAATCTGGAGCATCGTCAACCTCCAAAGATGTCCGGCTGACCGCTTGCATAACGGTCCCCATTCCAGAGTGCCGGATCAACTGCTTCGATATAGTTTTGGGGATTGCGGAGCTGATCCACTGTTTGTTCCGCAACGTCATATAGCGGTGTGGCGTAGAGGCCCAGCACGATACAGGCGCCAATGAGCAAGCCCGGTGCCAGCATCGAATCACCACCAGTGTCCTTGAGCTTGACGGTGGTCTCATCGGGTTTGCGCTGGAATACATGCTGCCAGGTCCGGCTGGTGTAGATCAGAGTAATCAGCCCCGCGCCGACGGCCAGGCCAACGGAGACCCACTGTTCGGCATGAATGCCACTGCGCACGAGGGCCAGCTTGCTGATGAAACCGTTCATCGGGGGTACGCCGGCGAGAGCCATCCCACCTAGCAGATAGAGCGCACCGATCATCCAAGGCATTTTTGTGCCCACGCCGGCGATTTCACTGAAGCGTGCGGTCTTGGTCTTGGTGCGGCTGGAAACAACCCCCATCAACATGAGCATTGCTGATTTGATGAATGCATGGTTGAAAGCGTAGACGATCGCCGCCACCAGCGCCAACGGAGTCCCCCAGGCGATTCCAAGCAAGATGAAACCAATCTGCCCGAAGGTTGAATAGGCTAGCATGCGCTTGCCATCGTACGTCTGCAATGCTCCCAGGCTACCAAAGAAGATACTCACCACGCCGAGCACCAGCAACCAGTCACGGATAAGGTCGGCCTCTTCGATAAACAGCAACGTCGTCATGCGGATCATGCCATAAACACCGATCTTGACCACAACTGAGGAAAGTACAGCGTGCACCGGGGTCGGCGCGGTGGTATGGAAGTCTGGCTGCCACCAATGAAACGGAAACACGGCGCTTTTGAGCAAGAACGCACCCATTAGCATCACGGCGGCCGGACGCGCCAGAAGAGGGCGCTCACCGGTGGAGAGTTGACGCGACAGGTCTGCAAAGTTCAGGGTGCCAAACGTTGCATAGATTGCCGCAATGCCCAATAGGAGGAAGAGTGTCCCCATCGAGCTGATGAAGATATATTTGATGGCCGCTTCCAACCCCAAACGGTTGTCTGAGATCGCCACCAGAGATACTGAACTCAGCACCAGGAGTTCCATGAACACAAACAGCGTGAAGATGTCGCCGGTATAAAAGGCGCCTAGCAATCCGGTCTCCATACTGAGGAACAACGCCATAAATGCCGGATGTGTTACGCATTTGTCGCGGCAATGCACCGCGTACAGGATCCCCCCTAACAGGACCGTGCTGGACATAACTACAAACAAGGCTGAAAGCAGATCAGCGACCATGACAATCCCAAATGGGGGCGTCCAGTCGCCCATACGGTAGGTCTGTGGACCTTCATCAAGGGTCATTAGCAGGACCCCGATGCTACATAGCCATGCCACGATACTGGCACCCAGCGCGATGTAGCGCTGCGCCCGATTATTGCGACTGAAGATCAGCGTGGTGATAGCGCCGGCTAAGGGTATGAAGATAGCACCGAGTATCAGTACGTTATTCTCCATTAGCTCTCCGATAACTTGAGGTGTGGACATATTCTGTACTGGTTGCGATCTCGTGCACTCTATTTCTGGAGCGCATCGACCTGGTCCGAGTCAAGGGTTTCATAACGCGCTGAAACGATGTTAACAACCGCTAATAATAGGGCTAGCGCTCCGAAGCTCACAACAATTGCCGTAAGCACCAGTGCTTGGACCAGGGGGTCACTGACCTGGCCATTCTCGATTTGGTCAGTATAGGCGGCGACGTCGCTATCATAAGCCCCTGTCGCAAAGATGAATAGGTTGATCGCTGTAAACAGAATGGCAAAGCCCATCGCTGCTTTGATCAGATCGCGGCGCAGGATCTGGAATACACCCAGGCCAAAAAGAGCACCTGTCGCCAACGCGAAAATAACATCCATGCGGTGGTTTTCCTCCCTAGCGGTTGTTTGATTCTTGGTCAACAAAGGTGATATCCGCTCCCTGCAAACGTTCAACATCTTGCGGATGTGCAATCGACTCCAGGAGTACGCCGACAGCGCCGAACACTGTCAATGCGATCCCAATCTCGAAGACGAGGGTCGAGGACGGCGTGATTCCGGCAAACGAAAGCTCCTCGAGTTTGGTGAGCGCCATAAACCCGTCGCCGAAGATCACAGGAGCCGCGGCATTAAGCATTGTGAGCGCCAGGCCGGCCGTCAGAAAACGAATCGGGTGAAGCCACCATAGACGGGCCCGCACCTGGTTGTAGCCAAATACGATATACCAGAGCGCGACCGCCAAGCCAGCGATGACCCCGGCGGTGAACCCGTCGCCAGGCGCATACGAGCCATAAACCGTATGGGCAACTGCGATCAGCAATGCAATAGGTAGAATGATAATCGCCAGCGTCCGTGTGAAGGGTGTTGAGATCTGGATCGCTTCCTGAATCTCGATCGTGGCCCGTTTGTCGCCGGTCTTAGCTCGCTGCTCCTGGCGGTTGATGGATAGGAGGGCCAGAATACCGAGTGCTGAAACTGCAAACACCATGATCTCGATGAAAGTATCCATGCCGCGGAAATCGGTCAGGATCGCGGCGACAATGTCCGTTGCGCCGACCTGTTCCTCGGCGTTCTCCACGTGCCAGGCGGCGATCGTGTCGCGTTCAGGACGGTTGACCAGCGCGATGGCGGCGAAGACAAATACAATCGCACCGATGGCGGTTGAGATGAGGATATCGCGCCAGAAGCCAAAGCGTGCACTAACCCTGGTCTTGCCAACCCACAGCCGGGTCATGACGTCCTGTCGCTGCTTGGTACTGGTGCGGCTGAGGATAATAATAATCAGGATCGTAACCAGGGTTTCGACCAGGAATTGCACGAAGGCGACGTCTATCGCGTGGCGGATGAGGAAAATACCGGCGACCCCGTATCCCATGACCCCGAGTGCCAGTACTGCCAGGACGTGCCGCCTCACTATTATTGATCCCAGCGCACTGCCGATAACAATGACCAGGAGCATCAACTCGAGAAGGGGTGTCTCCTCCGTGAAGTCAATCTCCGTGAGGTGCGACAATAGGTCTTCCCCCGTGGCCAGGTCGGTGAGTAATCCCGACCCGAGCACAAAGACAGCGATGACTCCGAGGATGCTGATCAAATAGTATCGAACCTTACCTCCCTGTGAGCGTAATATCTGATCGCCGGACCATTCAACGGCTTGGAGCAAGGATTGGTAGATACGAGTGCCCTGAATAGGCAAGTCCGGCAGTCGAAGCCACCAGCGCCGCATCCCAAAAAGAACTAGGCCAGCAAGAATGGCACCCATACTGATATAGAACTCAGTGATGAGCCCGGGAAATAGCTCGAGCTTAAAGGGCTTGGGAAGGGTTGCCTCCAGAAATGGGATGAATACAGGTTGCAGTAGCAGGCCAAAGATGACAGAACCAATGGCTAGTAGTCCCGGTCCATAGTCGATTGCCCGCGGCAGCGTATGGTGAATATAGACATCCTGCTTCGGTTGACGGAAGAATACGTCCCAAATAATGATATAGGCTGCGGCAGCGGTGAATGTCGCACTGATGGCAACACTGCCGACCGCGAGCCATTGTGTTGGCGCGTCCATCATAGCCGCAATCAAGGTTTCTTTGGCCACGAAGCCGAAGAAGAAGGGGACGCCGGCCATTGACAGCGCTGATACGATGGCAATCCCGGCTGTGATTGGCATCAATCGGGCAACGCCGCCGAGGTTGTCAATAATCCGTGTGCCAATGCCGTGGTCAATCGTCCCGACCGTTAGGAAGAGCGCCGCTTTGTAACAGGCATGAGCGATGATGCCAATATAGGCTGCTTTGATGCCGAGGTATTCAGCCAATCCGATAAGTGCCACCAGTGCTCCCAGCTTGCTGACTGTCGAGTACGCCAGTAACGCCTTGAGGTCACGCTGCTTGACCGATAGGATAGCTCCCATCGTCATCGTGAGCAGACCGATCCCCAGCAGACTGCTCGACCACAGATTGCTATCCCCCAGAACAGGATAGAACCGGGCAAGGAGATAGACGCCAGCCTTCACCATTGTGGCCGAATGCAGAAATGCGCTGGCAGGCGTCGGCGCTTCCATTGCGCCCGGCAGCCAGAAGTGAAACGGCCACTGTGCGCTTTTGGTAAAGGCACCGATGAGGATGAGTAGGGTGAATACGTTGTACCAATCGTGATTAACGAGATCCTTGGTACCAAGGATGGCCGCTATATCGGTTGTAAAGGCGCCTGTCCCGTGCACACCCCCTGTGGCAAAGGCTAACAATAGCAGGCCCACCAGCAGCGCCAATCCGCCTCCACCAGTTATTATGAGCGCCTGAAGGGCGCCATATCGTGCCGACTCCGATTTGTTTCCTTTGAAACCGATGAGTAGGAATGACGTAATGCTTGTCAATTCCCACATAATGAAGAGGGTGATCAGGTTACCAGATAGCACCACGCCCAGCATTGCTCCTGAGAAGGCTGCGAGGTAGGTGTTGAAGCGTGTTTGTTCGCCGAGATCTTCGAAGTAATTGCCACTATATAGGAAGATCGTGGCGCCGACACCCGTTACCACGAGCGCAAAGAGCAAGGACAAGCCGTCGAGGTAGAATGAGACCGCTAGGCCAAGCGCGGGAGTCCACTCTAGGGATCGCGTTACGACACCGTTATCTTCAATGTATGGGAAGTAACCCAGGAGAATCACAAAGAGCAGCGCCATAATCCCTGTGGATAGCCACGTTTGGGCTGTCTTAGAGATCCAGTTCGCCGTCCAGGGAACCGCGAGTAGCAGTGCCATTCCAAAAGGGACGGCATTCAGGATAAGAAGATCCATGTCAGCGCTATCTATCTCCTCTCAGTGGTTACGGTTATTGGTGGTGCCAAATGCGCCAGTGCATTCGGCCAGGTACCTACCCTATGCCCACGAACGCATATCTCCGATTGGGAAAAGGTGCAATTCACGCTAGTACTTCATTTGGTCAAGCGCGTCGGGCATGTCTAGGTTGGATTTGGCTGGTTGGAGGTTGGCAGGATAATATGCCTCATTCCATCGTCCTGAGTAATGATACCCCGGAATCGCCACGTATGAGCTAAGACTCCGCTCAATAGGTGGTGAGAGATTAATAAGATAGAGAATTGTACGTCATGAAATCTTGGGGCTGTTGGTTCTGGCTAGGGTTTACTTGCCTAATGATTCCGGCCGCAGTGGGATTTGATGTGCCGCGGAGATGACGGGGTGGATAGTTGAGAATCGCATGAACCTGGGGTTTACTGAGGTTGCCGAGTCTTCAAAATATTCGAGAAAAAAGGACTTGCCAATGGGGATAGAAGGTGCTAGACTGATTGGCACAGCAAGAAGGAATGCCAAGAGGTCTCAGGCGGGAAACGGAATGCCAACCAT
>JAADYW010000043.1 GCA_010092845.1 Chloroflexota bacterium | reverse complement strand
CAGGTATACGTTGGCGGCTTATGAAGCCGATACGCTGGAGCAAGCTACCGGTGATGATGAAGACACTGAAAATGCTGAGCCACTCGAGCGGCTATCCGCGATTGAGGTTGAGAATAACGCGAATCTGCTCTGGGTTCTGACCGCCGATACCCGTGGGGAACGCGTACGGCCTCGCAACGTCTTCCTTGAGGTGGATAATCGCCCCTCTTTTGGCAGTCCGCGCGCGATTGGCGAAACGCTTTTCACGTCATATCTCTTACCATTTGAAATGATCGGGTTGTTGCTGCTCATCTCGATGGTGGGTGTCATCGTTCTGACCAAAGAGGCAGAACGACTTGTTCGGCGCCGCACCGGCGTCCGCCGGATGGCGACGGTACCGGGTAATCCGACTGTCGAGGAATATGTCAAAGCTCTGAAAGCTGGCCAGCCTATTCCAGAAGAATATATCAAGCAGCTACCCGGCCCTTCGGAAAGCAGCGGAGACTGAGGAACGATCATGGAACAACCGGAAGTTGCCATCGAGCTTTATGTTCTGCTCAGCGCAATCCTGTTTATGCTAGGCACGATGGGGGTGTTGCTCAGACGCAACGCCATTCTCATCTTTATGTCTGTTGAATTGATGCTCAACGCGGGTAACCTGGCCCTCGCGGCCTTTGCCCGGCAGTGGAACTCGATGGAAGCACAATCGCTCGTATTCTTTGTCATGACGGTGGCGGCCGCGGAAGTTGCTGTCGGGTTGGCGTTAATTGTGGCCATCTATCGCACCAAACAAAGCACCGATGTTGACGACCTGAACTCACTACGAGGCTAGGCTCGCTTAATAGACGCATTAACTACGCACAGAGGCAAGGCGTTCGCTTATGGAGGCTTTTTACAGTTCAGTATCGCTTGCGGTCTTCATCCCCCTGATCGGGATGGTGGTCAACCTCTTCTGGGGTAAACATCTCGGGGAAAAAGGGGTCGGCCTGGTGGCAGTAGGCGCAGCCGCATTGTCGTTCGGCGTTGCCGTGATCCTTTGGATTGCCCTGGCCGGCAATGACTATGAGCCGGCTATCATCAACATGCCCTTGATCGAATCGTGGATATGGATTCCGTCCGGCGGGGTCGATATCCCCTGGCAATTCCGTGTCGATACCCTCAGCGTGACCATGATGCTCGTCGTCACCGGGGTTGGCACTCTGATTCACCTCTACGCCGTCGGCTACATGCATGGCGATGAACGCTTCCCCAGGTTCTTCGTATACATGAACCTCTTCCTGGTCTTCATGTTAGTTCTGGTGACTGGCAACAATTTCCTGATGATGTTCGTCGGCTGGGAAGGCGTCGGATTGTGTTCCTACCTGCTGATTGGCTTCTGGTTCGACAAGCGCCAGAAACATCCCACTGAAGACACCGTTGGCTGGGCCAATAGTAATGCCGCCCGCAAGGCGTTTATCGTCAACCGTATTGGCGATTTCGGCTTGATTATCGGCACGTTGCTGACATTCTGGACCTTCGGCACACTGGATTATCACAAGCCAAACGAAGCGGTCCACGTTCATTTTGAAGAGGGCCCGGCGCCGGTTTTCCAGTTCGAAGAGCTGGAAGAAGAAGAGCATATCAACCTTGACGAAGTTGGCGTCTTCACCAAGGCCGAAGTTTGGTTCGAGGAAGGTGGCCACACAGTCGATTTCGGGCCGATTGACATGGACTTCGAGACGGTGATCACGCTGATCACATTGCTCTTCCTGCTCGGTGTAACCGGCAAGAGCGCTCAGATTCCACTCTTTGTCTGGTTACCCGACGCGATGGCCGGCCCAACACCTGTCAGTGCTTTGATCCACGCTGCAACGATGGTAACTGCCGGCGTATACCTGATGGTCCGTGCCAACAGCCTGTACTATCACGCCGAACTGACCTCGGTCGTCGTGACGCTGGTCGGTTGTGCAACAGCTTTTGCGGCCGGCTATATGGCCCTGGGGCAGTGGGATATCAAGAAGGTGCTGGCCTATAGTACAGTCAGCCAGCTCGGCTTCATGGTCGCTGCGGTCGGTATTGGCGCCTACACAGCCGCGCTATTCCACCTGGTAACCCATGCCTTTTTCAAAGCACTCTTATTTCTCGGCTCGGGATCAATCATTCACGGGGTTGAGCACGGTCATCACCACAGCCATCACGGCCACGATGCCCACGATGACGAGGAACCCTTCGATCCCCAGGATATGCGCAACATGGGCGGTCTGCGTAGCCGCATGCCGATCACTTATTGGACCTATCTTGTCGGGGCGCTGGCGCTGGCTGGCTTGATTCCGCTGGCCGGCTTCTGGTCCAAGGATGAGATCATCGTCGACTCGTTCAAAGTGTGGTTTGATGAAGGCGAAGTCAAGGGTGTCATTGCCCTGGCCGTCCTGCTCGCGGCCGCTGGCCTCACCGCGTTCTACATCTGGCGACAGGTTAGCCTGGTATTCTTCGGAGAACCCAGAACTGAAGCCGCGAAACATGCCCCTGAGAGCACGTGGCTGATGACCACACCGCTGATCTTACTGGCCACCGGCAGCGCTGTCATCGGGTTCATCAATATCCCCAGCAAAACACCCATCTTGCCCGCGGTTTTTGGCGAGCATGTTTTTGCCACTTGGCTCGAGGAAAGCGTCATTCATGCCCACGGTGGGACCTTTAACTGGGGGCTGGCGTTACTGGCTACGGCTCTCGCGGTCGGCGCGATCTATTTCGCGCGGATGATCTACACCGACCAAGCCACGAGCAGCGTTATGGACGGCGATCCGCTCGAGAAAGATCCGCAAACAGCGAGTGTCTTCGCCTGGTCAAACGCACGGCTGTATTGGGACGAAACGTATTTCCGGTTTATTGTAGTGCCATACCAACGTGCTGCGTACCTCCTGGGCCAAGTAATTGACTGGCAGATGTGGCACGATTTCTTCCACGAACGCATTATCTATCGGGGCTTTACCGGGATCGCTGCGCTGGCCAGCACCCCGATTGATCGCTATGTCATAGACGATGGTTTCCTGGCGCTGGCACGTGGTACACGCCGCCTGGGAGAACGTCTGCGCTTGACCCAGACTGGCTACGTGCGCACCTATGCGTTCTCGGTGCTGGTCGGAGCTGTTCTCGTAATTGTCGCCATTCTCTTTCCCGTCTTTCGGGATTGGCTGGGCCTATAAAACTATTCAGGAGTAAAGTACCGCATGGAAACAACCGGCGTCTCGCTTACGACTATCGTTCTGTTCGCCCCGCTGATTGGCATGCTCATCATTATCTTTTCGGGGCGAGTGAATGACGAGCGCTCAAAATGGGTCGCCCTGATCACCTCGCTGGTGACATTTGTGCTGTCTGTGCTCATGCTATTTGCGTTTGATCGCGATGTCAGCGGTCTGCAAATGGAGCACATCGCCAAATGGATCCCCAGCAATGATATCAGCTATCATGTCGGCGTCGATGGTATCAGTATCTGGCTGGTGATGCTCACTACCTTCATCATGCCGATTGCGATCGTCAGTTCATTTTCAGCCATTAAGGAGCGTATGCGGCTCTACTACGCCTTCATGCTACTGCTGGAGACAGCCATGCTAGGTGTATTTGTCGCTCAGGACCTCTTTCTGTTCTACATCTTCTGGGAGCTGACGCTAGTCCCGATGTATTTCCTGATTGGTATCTGGGGCGCTGAAGAGCGGATCTACGCTGCCGTCAAGTTCTTCCTCTACACAATGGCTGGCTCAATCCTGATGCTAATCGCAATCTTGTGGCTGGGCAGTGAAGCCGGGACGTTTAATGTCCCCACCATCGCCCAGATGGTGCGCGACGGCGAACTGACCTTCTCAACCGATACGGGGCGCCTACTCTTCCTGGGATTCTTTATCGCCTTCGCGATTAAGGTGCCGATCTGGCCCCTACACTCCTGGCTCCCCGATGCCCACGTACAGGCGCCCACCGCCGGTTCTGTGATCCTGGCCGGCGTGCTGCTGAAACTCGGTACCTACGGCCTGGTTCGCTTCAATCTGCCCTTCTTCCCTGAGGCAGCAGCCGACTTTGCACCATGGATCGCCGCGCTGGCGGTCATTGGCATCATCTACGGTGCCTGGGTGTCCTATGCCCAGACGGACGTCAAGAAGCTGGTCGCGTATTCCTCCGTCAGCCACCTTGGCTTCGTGGTGCTCGGTATCTTTGCGCTGAACACCGTCGGCGTCCAGGGCGCCATCCTGCAGATGGTCAATCATGGCATCAGCACGGGCGGCCTCTTCCTCCTCGTCGGGATGCTCTACGAGCGCCGTCACACCAAGTCTATCGCTGCGTATGGCGGCATCTGGAAGGTCATGCCGGTCTTCAGTGGCATTGCGCTGGTGATTGCGCTGTCCAGTATGGGGCTACCGGGGCTAAATGGTTTCGTCGGTGAGTTCACGATCCTCCTCGGCTCCGCTAGCTCTGAGGTGTTAAGCCTGTGGTTTACCGTCTTCGGCGCCCTGGGTGTGATCCTGGCCGCAGTTTACATCCTGTTTATGTACAACAAGGTCTTCATGGGGCCTGTTGATAAGCCGGAAAACGAGGAGCTTGAGGACATTTCCTGGGCCGGTAACTGGACCGAGCTGGCCGCACTGATCCCGATCTTGATCATGGTCTTTGTCATTGGCCTATATCCACGGCCATTCTTTGAATTGATGGATGCCTCGGTAGGCGAGATCACGCAATTCCTCGACGCCACCGTTGTGGCAAACCGTTAAGGAGCCCAAACGGATGTTGCTGGAAACGCCGACTTTCGACGATCTCAATTTCTGGGCGACACTGCCAGTCATGTTGCTGGCAGCCTGGGCCAGCGTCTTGCTGATCGTCAACATGTTCATCCCTAAGGAAAAACGAGGCTACAGCGCTGGTATGGCGGCAACTGGCGTTGTCGTGGTACTGATCCTGAGTATCTTTCAGGCCAGCGATTTGCTCGAATTGGGTGACGAGGGCAGCGCCTTTGAAGGGATGTATGTCGCCGACCAGTTCACGCATGTCGTCAACATCATCGTCCTGACAGCAACCCTGATCGGCATTATGGTGTCGTATGACTACCTGAAGCGCACCAATATGGAGCGAGGCGAGTTCTACGTTCTGATGCTCTACAGCAGCGTCGGTGCGATGTTAATGGGGGCATCTCGCAACCTGGTAATGGTCCTCATCGCCCTGGAAATCCTCTCCATCCCGCTGTATATCCTGTCGGGGTTCCGCCGTCCGCATGAACAGAGCGAAGAAAGCGCCATGAAGTACTTTCTTCTGGGCGCGTTTGCTTCCGGCTTCCTGGTCTACGGTGTTGCCTTCGTCTATGGCGCCACGGGTAGCTTCGATATCGCGGAAATCTGGGAAAAATCGGTCAGCATTCTGGGCAACCACGAGCCAGCAGAGTATACCCTGTTGGCTGGAATCGGATTGGTCATCATTTCACTGGGTTTCAAGGTCGGGGCTGTACCCTTCCATATGTGGCAACCCGATGTCTATCAGGGTGCACCCACGCCGGTGACCGCCTTTATGAGCATTACCGCCAAAGCAGGTGGTTTTGCCGCGATGTTGCGGGTGTTGGCAACAGGGCTGGCGGTCGTTAGCGATGGTGACACGATCAACGCCTGGCAGGATACTATCCAGATCATTGCGTTCATCACACTGGTGCTCGGTAATGTCGTGGCTATCATGCAGGTTGATCTCAAGCGCCTGCTGGCCTATTCCAGTATTGCGCACGCGGGGTATATCTTGATCGCTATCGCGGCCGGAGGAACACAAGGGGCCGCCGATCAAGCCGCCCAGGCCGCGTTGATCTACCTGTTGGCCTATACCTTCACCAATATCGGGGCCTTTGCCGTGGTCATCGCCCTGGAACGCAACGATGCGACAGGAACTGGCATGGACGACCTCAAGGGATTGGCCGCCAATAGCCCGGGTCTGGCGTTTGCGATGGCTGTCTTCATGTTCAGCCTAACAGGCATCCCGCCGACAGCGGGATTCATGGGCAAGTGGTTCGTTTTCAAAGCGGCGCTGGATGCTGATCTGGTCCTCCTGGCAGTAGTCGGTATCCTGACCAGTGTCATCTCGGCTTTCTACTATTTGCGCGTCATCATGAACATGTATATGGAAGAAGGCGACGCCAAGCCATCCGTAGCACCGCAACCCGCACTACGAGCAGCCCTGGTCATCACGGTAGTGGGGACAGTTATCCTGGGGTTGTTGCCCTATGTCCTCACTGATCTGGCCCAGGATGTCACCCTGGCGCTCATCAGCGGCAGATAATCCATAACCTCCTCCAAAACCCAAACTGGTTGCATCGTTTGATGCAACCAGTTTTGCGTTTAACCGTCGATGATGCTGCAATTGACCTGCGCCCGATACTTACCCGTTATCGGCCGTATCACCCGCTTCACGATCTTGCACCTTAGCCCGTAACTCGCCACGGTATAACTGGATATGCACAAGTGTGCCAGGCGCTACATCATCGGCATCCAGTAAGCGCTCGCCATCATCGGTGCGGGTGACGATCGCATACCCCCGGGCCAAGATGGCAGCGGGGCTGGCCGCCTCAAGCGCCGACTGTCGCGCAGTGAGCCGGTCGCGGGCCGTACTCAGTAGGCCAAGCATCTCCCTTTGGAGGCGCATCGCCAGACCATCAACACGCTGCCGGTAGTTCTCGATCGGCTTCTGGGGCGAAAGGTGGCGCATTACCTGCCGGATCCCGCTCAGATCATCCCCATAGGCTTCCAACAAAGCCGAGATGGCACCCAGAGACCGCTGTTGGTTCAGACGAAGCCCGCGCGCCAGCTCAACGATATCGGGAGTTGTCTCCTCGGCCGCGGCTGAAGGCGTTGGGGCACGATGGTCAGACGCAAAATCCGCCAGCGTGAAATCAATCTCGTGGCCGACGCCGGTTACGACTGGCAATGGCGCAGCAACCACAGCGCGAACAACACGCTCATCGTTAAATGCCCATAAATCCTCAAGGCTACCACCACCCCGAACCATCAGGATGACATCAATGTCGTCACGCTGATATAGCGCCTCCAGAGCCTTGACAATCTGTGGCGGGGCAGACTCGCCTTGAACCAGCGTGGGGCTGAGGATGACCTCTGCCAGGGGGAAACGACGCCGCAGCACATTCAGCACATCTTGAAAAGCCGCCGCCTTGGCCGACGTAACAACGCCAATACGTTGTGGGAAAACAGGCAAACGCCGTTTACGCTCGGGATCAAACAAGCCTTCGGCTGCTAGACGCGACTTGAGGCGTTCGAACTGTAGGTGAAGATCCCCCACCCCTACGGGCTGCAGGTCATCTGCATAGAGCTGGTATTCTCCGCGGGGTTCATAAACGCTGATCTTGCCATGTACCAGCACGTGATCTCCCTGCTGGGGTTCGAAGCGGAGCCGGCCAACGCTCGATCGCCACATGACGGCGCGCAATGCGGCGACATTGTCCTTGAGCGTGAAATACATGTGCCCCGAAGGGGCGCGCGTCAGATTGCTGATCTCACCCTCGACCCAGAGATCCTGTAAGGTTGCATCCAGGTCGAATTTGTCGCGAATGTAGGCTGTTACCTCAGCGATGGATAGTGGCCCGCGGGTTTGGGGTTCCTCAGGCGCAGGCTCGCGCTCGGGTGTTTCATCATCTTCGGGGAATAGGGGTAACATTTGCATAGCAATATTGTACTAAAATAGCCAGAATGTGCTACAATCCGTGGTCGGATCGCATGCCCCCAACCCGTCACCTATGGGAGTAAACGTGCTAATGGGTATGATGAATGAAGAGGAACGCCTCGAGTTCGCCGAGAAGCTAGCCAGTCTCTCCTTCAAGAAAGCCCGGAATGAAATCCGGCGCCAGGATTCAGCGGCACGGTTGAAAACATATCGCAACAGCGTGAACCGCGAGATCCACACGTCGTACGAATTGCCCACGCAAGGGGTCAAGATCATCCTGGTTGAAGAGCGCACCAACAAGCCGATTAAGGATACTGCAAAGGTCCGTACCGAATACCATTACGTCGAGGCCCGCGTCATTCCCTGGGATCCTAGCTCCTAGGATTGGCGGGCTATCTCATGGCACGGCAGATCACTCATTGACGCCAATGGGCAAAGAGAATCCGAACGTACTCCCCCCATTCTCCTGGCTCTCGAACCAGACTTTTCCCTTGTGACGTCGGCATATTTCGGCGACGAGGCTGAGCCCTTTCCCGGCACCTGGCATATCTTCGGTACCTGGGCGCGGGGCGCGGTATCCCGGTTGAAACAGGTTGGCTTGCAAGTCCTCTGGGATACCAATACCCGTGTCCTGTACTTCAAAGCGAAAAATATCTTCCTCGCAGGTCGCCCGGATCGTTATAGTCCCCCCATGGGGTGAATACTGGACGGCGTTCCTGAGATAATGGGCCATTGCTTCCCTAATCTGGTGCGAATCGCCCGACATCGTCGGGATATCCGCTGCAATCTCAAGTGCCAAGGACTGATTGCGGGCCTTCAACATGGGTTCAAACTCATCGACAACGCTTGCGATAAGCGCTTTAAGCGAGATATCCTCACGCCGGTAACGGCTTTCCCGCTCAAGACGTTCTTCGCTAAGAAGTTCATCCACCAGTTTGTTCATTTTACCGATGGCGCGTGAGATCTCATCAATCCAGGTTGGTTCGATTGTCTGACCTTGCGCTATATCAGCTTGTAGCATGTTGATATACCCAAGGGCAATATGGAGCGGAGCCTTGAGGTCATGCGAGCCAATCCGCATCATATGCCGTTTCAGCTGCTGGAGATCCTGCTGGGCGGTCTCTTCGATAAACACCAGCACGTAATCACACATCTGATCAGTGGGATCCATCGCCACGATGTGCACGCGATAGTCTTGGCTGGTTTCCTCATCGCGCAGTTGTAAGATCGCATGCCCCGGGGACAGGTCGGTAGTGTCAAGACCCGCAGCGAGCTGGTGCCAAAGAGGCCGGTCCACCACAGCCGTGAGACGTTGACCCAAGAGGCGCTCCGCTGATTGCCCCAGCAAGCGCTCGGCATCCTGATTTATCAGCTTGAAGCGGCGTTCGCAGTTCAATACGACGAGCGGTTCCCCAATATGCTGTAGAATCGAGCGCTGCTGATCCTGTTGTGCTTGAAGCTCATCGGTGAAATACGCCCCGCCGATGAGGCCCGCAATCTGGTAGGCGGCGGCTTCGGCCAGCGTCAAATCAGCCGTATCGAAGCAATCTTCTTGATCACTGACCAGGGTCATCACCCCGAAAACAAGTTCCTGGTAAATACACGGGATTGCCAACACCGAGCGTATTTCCGCCTCGGTTTCATCAAAAAGCCAACGCTCATCATAGCGCACATCGGCAATCAAGGCGCTCTCGCGATTCTGCAGACACCAGGCCGCCAGGCCGCGCTCTAGAACTGCGCTCCCCGCAATGGGCTGTGTCTGCAACGGGGTATCGTGCTGGACCACGAACCGCCGGTAAGGTGTTTGCTCGCGATCGAGCAGAAACAAGACGCCTTTTGTCGCACCAATAACCGGCGCAATGACCTGCAACACACGCGGCAGGCTCATGTTGAGATCGCGTACCGCGATAGCATTGGTGATTTCTAGAAGCGCTTGGTATCTCGCCTCAATAGTGGTGTTCTTTGCCACGGCTTACGTTCCATTTCTTATGACAAGTTGGTTTCCTGCAACCTCTATCAAGAAGAATACGCTCAAGGTAATGCAAACTCACAGGTGAGTTCAGTCTGGCTACCAGCTACTGCCGGGCATTCAGCAATGACCACACCATTCCGCCGGACAACAAATTCAGTATTGTCCGCGCTTTCTATCCAGAAGTGTGCATCCTCGGCTGCGTCCCAGGTCCAGACATTGTAGCGTAGACAACCGGGATCAATGGCCGCAGAGCGCGCAATGGTCAACTGGACACATCCCTGGGACTGGAAGCCTGCCAATGAGCCACCTACATCCCGCATTACCGTTATCCACTCTGTTGCCGCGAAACGGGTATCCCCATCACCCTCAAATACGAGGGCGCTGATATTCTGCGTTCTGTTAGAGATATTTTCCAACACGATTCGCTCAGAGCTATAGCGGAGTTGGATTTCGGGTGGTGCGGCTGGCGTGGCAGTGTCGGTCGGTCTTGACGTGGCTGTGGGCCGCCGTGTTGGCGTGCGCGTTGGCCTATCAGAGACAGCCTCTTCCGCTGGTTCAGCCGATGGAAGAGCAAATTCGCAGATTGTCTCGCTGGCACGCCTCGTCGCCAGGGGGCATTCCGCGATTGGCTCACCGTCCTGCTCGACAACAAACGCAGTATTGCCCTCGTTCTCGATCCAGAAATGGGTATCTTCTGAAGACTGCCACAACCACACATTGTAACGCTGGCAACCAGTATCGATCGCAGCTTCTTGCGTGGTCACAAGCTGAACGCATCCCGATGCCCGGAAACGTTCGGGAGAACCACCGGCAGGCCGCAGTGTACTACGCCAGTCGGTCGCGGCAAAACGCCCGATCTCATCTCCAGCAAATACCAGGCCACTGATGTCCTGAGTCTCGGCGCTGATATTCTCCAGCACAATCCGCTCCGTTGTATAGCGAAGCTGAAACTGAGGTTCTGGCTCAGGTTCAGCCGTCCCGTCCACAACTAGACCTCCGCCGCCCTCAGGGGTGTCCGATGGCTGCGGTGTGTCGGTGGGAAGACGCGGCGTATTAGAGGGCTCAGGGGTATTGCTAGGAGGTTGTGGGGTTTCGGTAGGTTCCGGTTCGGGGGTGCTAGTGGATGGGGACGGCGTATCCGTTGGCGCTACGGTATCCGTGACGGCGACCGTAGGCGTGTCGGCGGGCTCAGAAGTATCAGTAGGCACGTCCGTTTCAGTCAGGGCCACAGTCGGCGTAGCGGATGGGCGCGCGGCGATTGCTTCAGCGGTCAGGGATGCGATGCCAAGCGCTGTCGCCGTATCATTCTCTGCCAGAGCAGCGCTGTCCTCACCGCCATCACCGTTACCTCCATCGTCGCCACCACCGCCCAACAACAGGACACCGGCAATAATCGCTATGAGGAGCAATAGAAATCCACCGCCTACCAACAATCCAGTATTGTTCCTGGTCTCGGGCCTGGCGTGTTGTTCCTGAGTCTTCGCCGGTGGTAGTGTATCGGCAGCAGGTTCCGGTTCGCGCTGGCCCTTGGCGATCTGCGCTGTTTCGGCTGTATGGGCGGCAGCTTGTGATGATGGTTGGGACATCTCTTGCGTATCAATACTATCCTCGGCTCCACCGAGGGGTGCCGGGGCCATAAGCTCGACCGTGTCTTCCCAATCCGAACCGACTGCGCGCTCTAGAGCTGAAACCAGCTCCTCACCGCTCTGAAAACGATCTTTTGGCTCCTTAGCCAGTAATTTCAACAGCACTTTTTCAATGCCAGCAGGTAACTCGGGATTATATTTGGTCGGCGGAGGCGGCGGTTCGTTTAAGTGTTTGAGCGCCACACTCATCACCGAAGGATCATCAAAGGGGACCTGGCCGGCGAAGGCCTCATATAGCACAACCCCTAGCGAGTACAGATCACTCTGGGGTACCGCACGCGCCGATGAGATCGCCTGTTCTGGCGCAATATAATATGCGCTCCCGAAGGTATCGCCCATCGTTCCTTCAGAGGTGTTCAAGGCGAGGCCAAAATCCGTCAGTACGGCCCCGGTACTGGTCATCATGATGTTCGATGGCTTGATGTCGCGATGGATCACGCCCTGAGAATGTGCATAATCGAGCGCGCTGGCAACCTCCCGCGTCATCTTGAGGACATCCTCGATGGGCATGCGTTGGCCCGCTTCGGCGGCTTGCTTCAAACGCACCCGGAGGTCTTCGCCGTCCAGGAAGACCATCGCCATATAGTATAGGCCTTCAAAATCCCCGAACTGATAAATGCCTACGATATTCGGGTGACGCAGTCGTGCAATCGACCGGGCTTCTCGCTGGAAGCGCTGCTTATACTCGGCCTCATCGGCAGTGGCCACGTAATCGCTCGTGATGACCTTGACCGCTGCATAGCGATCCAGGTTTTCGTCATATCCTTTGTAGACACGCGCCATGCCGCCGCGCCCAAGCAGCTCTTGAACAGTATAATCGCCTAGTTTCTTGCCGATAATGGGATCAGGTAATGACATCTGGGTTTTCTCTTCGGTGTCGACTATAACCGGACACAAACTCGCTCCAAACAACCACCAAGTTAATGATTCGTCAAGATAGCATTGGCTTATGTATTCTACAATAGTATAGCCTATCTTGCCCTAACAACACGAATTCGAGTAGCGATTTTCGCACCAGGATCGCCCAATTACCAAACACAGAATCGACAGCCTGTTATAATAGGATGCAATGGAAATCATCCGATCGAACCAAGTCAAAAATCGAGGTTGCTATGCCAAGATCGCCCCATGACGTAAGCGAGGCAGAAATTCGGCGTCTTTGCGGCGAATTACTAGAAACCGCACGCGATGAAGCCGTCCGCCTGAAGCACAATTACATCGGTGTCGAGCACATTTTCAACGCTATGTCCCGGACACAGAATGGCATCGCATCACTGATCCTGACCGATACGGGATTGGACGCTCGGGAGATCCGGAACCTGATTCGGCGCGAAGCCGGAACCGGTGACGACGACGAGATTGACGATGTCCCCCGGCTTACCCCGCGTGCCCATCGCATCCTCGCGCAAAGCGTTTATCTAGCTGATGATCTCAACTCGGTACGCGTCACGGAGGAGCAGGTTCTGCTAAACATGTTACAGGACGCCGAAAGCGTTCCGATGCGGAAACTTCAAGAGCAGGGCATCGACATTCAATACTGGAGCGACTATCTGACGCGTTTCCTGAACATCGAACAAGATGCTGATGTTGATCATGATAGCAATGATTTCTTCAGTGATATTATCGACGACAGCGACTTCGATGATCTCCTCAGCTCCGATGAAGACCGTCCGTCTAGCGGTGCGGTGCCCACGCCTCTGCTCGATAAATATGGACGCGACCTGACCGAACAAGCCCGGCTCAACAAAATCTCCGAGGCAATTGGCCGCGACCGGGAGATCCGCGCTGTGGCGCGCACATTGACCCGCAGCAAGAAGAACAACCCTCTGCTGGTTGGCGATGCCGGAGTTGGCAAGACCGCTGTCATCGAGGGGCTGGCCTGGCAGATTGCCAACGACATCGCGCCAGCGCCACTCCGTAGCAAACGCATCGTGCAGATCGAAATCGGGATGCTGGTAGCAGGGACCAGCCTCCGGGGCCAGTTCGAGGAACGTCTAGGTGGCATTATCGATGAGATCAGCAGCTCGACAGACACAATTCTTTTCATCGATGAAATCCACACGATCGTCGGTGCTGGCGACACTATTGATAGTAACCTGGATGCAGCCAATATCCTCAAACCTGCGCTCGCGCGCGGTGATATCGCCTGCATTGGCGCCACGACTTTCGAGGAATACCGCAAGGCCATCGCCAAAGACCCGGCGCTGGACCGTCGCTTCCGGACGATAGATATCCAGGAACCTACGGTCGACGACACATTGACTATCCTGGAAAACGTCTATAAGCGCTACGAAGATCACCATCACGTGGCGATCCTTCCCGAGGCACGGGAAAAGGCCGTGCGGCTTTCGGCCCGCTATTTGCCAGAGCGCCGCCTGCCTGACAAAGCCCTTGATCTCCTGGACGAGGCCTGCGCGCGCCTGGTCATTCAATCTCGCTCACCGGATGGCGATGAAGCAACCACGCTTGAGGTCAACGCCCAGGTGATCCATGAGGTTTTGAGTGAATGGACAGGGATCCCTATCACTGAGCTGAAGGCCAGCGAGCGCCAAAAATTCGCCCATATGGAGGAAGCCCTGGCAACACGCGTACGTGGCCAGGAACAAGCCATCAAGACTGTAGCTGAGACCATCAAGACGCACCGTGCCGGTTTGAGTGATCCCCGCAGCCCAATTGGCGTGTTTCTCTTCATCGGCCCTAGCGGAGTGGGCAAGACCGAGCTGGCCAAGGCCCTGGCCGAATTTCAGTTCGGCGATGAGAAGGCCATCATCCGCCTGGATATGTCTGAATTCCACGATGAGCATACTGTCGCGCGCCTCATTGGTGCGCCCCCAGGTTACCGTGGCACGGAACATGGCGGTCAGCTTACGGAAGCGTTGCGACGCCGGCCGTACTCCGTGGTGCTGTTGGATGAGGTCGAGAAAGCTGCGCCCCAGGTTTTTGATATCTTCCTGCAGGTTTTCGACGAAGGCCGCTTAACCGACGCCACCGGACGCACCATCGACGCCCGCCACGCGATCTGGATCATGACCAGCAACATCGGTGTCGCCGACATCGGTAAAGGAATCGGCTTCCTGAATAAGCCGGAGCAAGTCCCCGATTACGCTTTCCACTTGAAACGTTTCTTCCGTCCGGAGTTCCTCAATCGCGTTGACGAGGTTGTCGTGTTCAATGCGCTGAGCCATGATGTATTAAATGAAATCCTTGACCTGAATATGCAGGCCATGATGGAACGCCTTGACGCTCAGGATCTCAAGCTCGAACTGGACGCGCAGGCACGGGATCTGCTCATCAAGGAGGGCTATGATCCAGCGAATGGTGCGCGCCCCTTGCGGCGGGCGATTGATCGCCTGCTTACCCGACCACTATCAACCGCGCTCCTGGAAAGCCGATTTCAGCCCGGCGAGACGATTCGCGTTACCGCAGAGGGACAAACACTACACCTGGAGCGTTTGCCCGCCAAACCACAGGAGAAAGACGTCGCCAGCGCACAGGACGAGCCCACGAAAGCTGAGTTGCGGGATAATCAGTACAATCAGGAAAACCAGGAGGCCTAGGCCCAGCCGCGTCTTATGGAAATCCCACCTGTTCCGCAAACCGGACGCCAGCGTCTACCCCTGAGCCTCGAGGACGAGAGCAAGCTACTCCGACGCCGGCGCGACTCCGACCGGACGGATATCTTTGCCAGTGATCCCGACCCCGAAGTGCGGCGGTTGGGGCGGCTTATTCTGCGTCGTGAGGAGCCATTTCCGGGTGATTACCTCGAATTGGCAGATCGCTGTGCGTTGCTGGCACTGCAAGAAGACGCCGCGCCTCCGCGCCTACGGATCTTCTATATTGGCAAGACCATTCTCGCCTTCCGGCAAGCGATAACGCAAGCGGCCAATGATCAGAGCGCTCGCAACGGCCTCGACGCGTTCTTAGAATGGATCATACGCATTGCCCGGACCTTTCCCTCACGTCTGAATATCGCCTCGGCACAGTGGGTCGCTGCTTACGAGGAAACCAACCCCATTCCGCACGAGACAATTGCGCTGCTGGCTGCCTGGTATACCCACCCACCGTCTATCGATCAGCCGACACCAATGCCAGATCGCACGCCCGTTCCGGATGAAATAGCCGATACCCTTGCACCAGATTTAGGCTACGAATCGATGCAGACAGACCAGTCCCATGCTCATGACGTCGGCAATCTTTTCGTCGAAACGCGGGCCGCGCCCGATAGCGAGCTGTACGTGTCGCGCGAGTCCCAGCCTGATCCTCCGCCACCACCTGATGAGACACGTTCTGACGAGTCGATTATCCTGCACTCCAACGTCCCAGATAGCGTGGATACACTGGGACCCCGAATCCGTCCAAACGCCGCGCTGGTACGTGAAAAAGGCGATACCCCCGACGGCGATTTTCAGGTCGGCGAGGCTATTGGCGACCGCTATGAGGTCAAGCAGAAACTATACGGCGGTATGGGCCTCGTCTACCTTGGCTACGATACCCGAGAACGACTTCCAGTCGCGCTCAAGACATTTCAGAGCAAGTTCTTGCGCAACGAACGCGCAATCGCCAGATTCACGAACGAAGCGCTGACCTGGATCCGCGTGGAAAAGCACCGGCATATCGTTCAAGCGTTGCGGGTCCAGAAGTTCGATGGTCGTCCATTCATCATCCTTGAGTACATGTCGGGTCCCGAAGGGCTAGGCCCTGATCTTCGTTCCTGGATTAGCCACAACCAGATTGATCTGAGCACCGCGATCGAGTTCGGCTTGCACATCTGCCTGGGTATGCAACACGCGACACGCCAGGTTCCGGGGCTGGTACATCGCGATCTCAAACCTGCCAATGTATTGGTCAATCAGGACTACGTGGCCAAAGTGACGGATTTCGGCCTCGTCCATTCTATTGACCTTGATCAGATTGATGATACCGATGCCAACGACGACGACACGCCCCCACGCCTGACGCGAAAAGGCGCTCTGGTGGGCACAGCCCCGTATATGTCGCCCGAGCAATGTCGAGCCGATGCTGTTGACCTGCGGTCCGACATCTACGCTTTTGGCTGCGTGCTATTCGAAATGCTCACACGCCAAACCGTGTTCAAAGCAGCGAACTTCGCGGAGTGGATGACGGCCCATAAGCAGAAAACGCCCGAGTTTCCAGACCAGATGCCTTTTGAGATCCCTGCCAGATTGCAGGCCCTGGTCTTATCCTGCCTTGAGAAACCAGCCGGCAATCGCCCCCAGACCTGGGGTGAGATGGTCGATGAATTGGCGATTGTCTATGAGAGCCAGGATGGAGAACCCCCAGATCTCGAAGTAAGTGGCCTGACATTAGAGGTCAATGACTTACTCGACAAAGCCTACAGCCTTACGGAATTGGGCTATACGGAGGAGGCCCTGACGGCCTACAGCCGAGCGATCGAGCTGGAGCCTCTAAACGCACGGTCCTGGGCGCGCAAGGCACAAGCCCAGCGGATCGTGGGTAACTATGACGAGGCCCTATCGAGTGTAAACCGGGCCTTGGAGCTGAGTCCTCGTTTCGGGTGGGGGTGGATTGTCAAAGGGCAGATTCTGGAACAGATGGGGTATCTGGAACGGGCCCTCGCTGCCCATGAAACCAGCGCCGAGATCAAGCCGGGCGATGTGCGCGTCTGGTATAACCAGGCACTGGTGCTATTTTCCGCCGGCCAATGGAAACAGGCACTGGCAAAGTTAGATCGTGCCCTAGAAATCGACCCCAAGCATGAGGGCTCATGGGCAAAGCGCGGCCAGATTCTCCGTACCCAGGGACAATATATGCAGGCGCTTAACGCCTATAACCGCGCCTTGGAGCTCAACCCGGCCTTTGGATGGGCCTGGAATGGTAAGGGCCTGTGTCTCAAAGCGCTAGGCCGCCTGGATGAAGCCAATGAAGCGTTTCAGCACGCCGCCCATTACCAGCAAGACGATGTCTGGACCTGGTACAACCAGGCTGAGACCCTGTTCGAAAAAGGCAACTATCGCCAGGCAATCCAGGCAATCCAGCAGGCGGTCCGGATCCAGCCAGAGCACTTCTATAGCTGGGCCAAACTGGGGCAAATCTACCGCTATATTGACCGCTACCGCGAGTCGCTGAAGGCCTATGAACGCGCCATTGAACTCAACCCGGAATATGCCTGGGCGATCAACGGCCAGGGAATCGTCCTGGAACGGCTGAAACGCTATGACGAGGCATTCGAAGCCTATCGCCGCGCCGCCGAGTTGACCCCCGACGATGTCTGGCCCTGGTACAACCAGGGAAATCTTCTCGTCATTCAGGATCGCTACGATGAAGCCATCGCCATCCTGGAGAAAGCAGTCAAGGTCAACCCACTGCATGCGCGTTCGTGGGCACGGATGGGCAACATCTATCGCCGCAAAGGTGAGCTCCAGGAAGCGCTGGTGTATCTCAACCGGGCGCTGAAGATTGACCCTGGATATGCCTGGGCCTGGAACGAGAAAGCAACAGCACTCGAGATGTCCCGGCAGTTAACAGACGCCCTTGATGCCTACAAACGTGCGGCCAGCGCTGACCCCAATAGCGCGCTTTATTGGTATAACCAGGCTGATCTCCTTAGCCACATGGGGCAGTTTCACGATGCCCTCTATCCGTTGGAGCGGGCTTTTCAGATTGATCCGCGCTTCTACCGGGCCTGGGCCAAACATGGCCAGGTATTGCGGCGCCTCCGGCGCTATGAAGAAGCGCTGGCCTCCTACAGCCGTGCCGTAGAGCTGGCCCCAGACTACGCCTGGGCCTGGAATGGCCGTGGCCTGGCGCTGACTATGCTGAACCGTCATGAGGAAGCTCTGGAGTGTTTCCAGCGCGCTGCGGAAATCTCGCCAGATGACGTCTGGTTCTGGTACAACCAGGCCGATGAACACCTGGCCCTCGGTAATTTTGAGCGGGCCCTGGCCCCTATCCGGCAAGCGCTGGAAAAAGACCCTCAGCACGCGGAGAGCCTGGCAAAGTACGGTCAAATCCTGCGGCGGTTACATCAGTTTGCCAAGGCTATCGAAGCCTATGACCGTGCGCTGGCGATTGATCCCGAGTACGCCTGGGCCTGGAACGGCCGCGGCCTTGCTCTGGAAAATCTGAACCGCTATGAAGAAGCGTTGGCAAGTTACGAACGCGCTTCCCAGATTGATCCTTCAGGCACCTGGTACTGGATCAACCAGATTCCTCCGCTGCTCAATCTCGGTCGGCAACAACAAGCGCTAGAGGTTGTGCAGAAAGCCGTTGACCTGGACCCCAACAATGACGTAGCATGGGCCCGAAAAGGCCAGATTCTTCGCCGCCTGGGTCAATTTGAGGGAGCAATCGCCGCCTACCACAAGGCAGTGGAGCTGTCCCCAGACTATGGATGGGCATGGGATGGAATGGGGTTTGCCTATACTGCCCTGGACAATCTCGAAAAAGCCCTCAAATGCTTCCGAAAGGCTGTTGAGGTCAACCCTGATGATGTCTGGCTATGGCATGATCTAGGCAATATTCTCATGAAGTTAGACCGTTATGAAGAAGCTATCCCCGCTTTGAACCGGGCCCTAGAAATCGACCCCAACCATCAGAAAGCGCGCCAGAAGCGGACTGAAGCGCGCCAGAAACTCGATCAGAGCGATTCTAGTGATGACTAAGGAGGGTTTATGCACAAGCAGGTCTCTATCACCTTTATGAATGGCCCTCGCGATGGCGACACCCTGGCTTTTGATATATCCGAGGAGGACCTGGAGACGCCGTTAGTACTAACCATTGGCCGCCGCGACGACGCTGATATCTGCTTGAATTATGACAGCCAGGTCTCGCGCCTGCATGTTCATGTTGGATTTGATGGCGAAGACTTCTGGCTAGAGGATACCGGCAGCCGCAACGGCACGTTTGTGGGTGATACCCGCATCCCCGAAGCTGAGAGTTACGCTATCGAACCCGGCACCCTCTTCCGCGTCGGGCGGACCTGGCTCCGGCTGGATCCTTTGCCTTCAGATGTAACCGCTCCGGCAGAACCCATAACGGATTCCCTTTTGGAGCAAGATGGCATTGATCATCACGAAGATTACGATGACAACACACCACCTGAATAAACCTCAATGCGCCGCTTTGTTGTCATCTGCCTGATAGTCGCCAGCCTTATAACCCAGAGGATACCCACCTCACTGCAGGCTCAACCAGACGCCCCCCCAGTCCCAGTTGCGCCGGTGGGCACGCATCCCCGCCTGCTCATCACAACCACCTATCTTGACCAGATGGTTCGTCCGCGTCAGGAGTCGAATTCGGCTGCCTGGCAAACCTTCAAAACCTACGCCGATAGCGAGACCGTTCTCGCCGACATCCATCGCTATCCAGAAAGTGCGCTCAAATCGCTGGCGTTGGCCTGGCTTCTGACAGGCGAGACCCTCTATCGCGAACAGGCGATCCGAGGCATCCAGCGTGTGGTCAACCAGATTGAGGACACCCTGTCTCAGAGTGACGAGTCTGGCAACTGGGATCGGGATTTTCTGGATAATGTCGCGGCGCTGGCGATCGCCTATGATTGGCTTTACGATGTCTTTTCATCAGACGACCGGGCCATCTTGATGGATACGCTGCTGCGTGCTGCCGATTATCTGCTCGATCCTACCGCAGGCGCGGAGAACGTCTGGATAGCCGACACCGCCCTGAGCGCCAATGCTGCAGACGAGTCCTATTCCTTCCAGACTTTTGATAGCGCCAGTGTTGCCTGGCTCTGGGCGCTGACGGCCACCGCATTGGCGTTACGCGGCGACACGCTGCAAGCGGATAACCTCTCCCAAACGGCACGCGACTTGTGGGAACAGCAAATTCTACCCGCGCTGGCGCTCCAACCCAATGGCGCCTGGGCTGCAGGCCCCTTCGATGGTTTCCGGGCCGGCTGGGCACTGACGAAACTGGCACTTACCTGGTGGATCGCCAGAGGTGAAAACGATTTCGCGGCGACCGACTGGTGGTACGACCGGATGGCCTATAACGTGTTGCTTCACTTTCCGGCTGTTCAGACTATAGGCCAGGAAGCTTTTCTGGGATACCCAGCGATCATCGGTGATGGCTATCGCAACCACCCCGATGCCAGCTTGAGCCGTGCCCAGAATATGGTGTTGCGCACCCTCTATCCGGACACGCCACACGCTGCCTGGGTCGACTGGATTCTCAATCAGCCGCCCGGGATCGCCCCGGACTGGCTGCTGGTTGAGGAGTTGCTCTGGCGTGACCCGGCCGCCGGTGGCAATCCCCCAGAGATCCTCACCTGGCGCAGCTTTGGAACCAATCATATCTTCATGCGCAGCAACTGGCAGACGACGGAAGGTGGCCTGGATCCAGACGCCACCCATGTCACTTTCTACGCCGGTGACTATTTTGCGCCGCGCCAGTTTTTCGATCAAGGCAATTTCACGATCTGGCATGGGGGTAGCAGCCTGGTTACCCGAGGTGGGGTGTATACGGGGCGTGGCGACTCCTGGCATGAAGCCAACTACTATGGCCGCACGATAGGTGGCAACACACTATTGGTATGCAACCTGGCCGAAATCTTCGATGAAATCCGCCCGCTTAACGATCAACCTGCCGGGGTGTGGTTGAACGATTGTGGCCAGCGCGCTACCGGCCTTGGTATTGCTGGTGCTATCAATCCTGGCTATTGGGAGGCAAACCGCATCGCCTTCGAGACGGGTAACTTTGTCAGGCTGTTTGATAGCCCGGGAATAACCTACATGCAGACCAATCTCACAACTGCCTATAACTCAGTCTTCTATACAACCCAGGGCAACACCGCCAAAGTAGAGTCAGTGATCCGGGAGCTGGTGTATATTCGCCCCGGTACAGTGCTTATACACGACCGCCTGGTCACCCTCGGTCCAGAGTTCACAACCATCAGTAGCCTGCATTTTGACCAACGTCCCCGCTTCGATGGCCTGCGCTGGATTGTTGAAAACGGTGAAGCGGCACTCTATCTTCAGAATCTGGGGCCCACACCCCAGAGCGAAATCGTCGAAGGCTACATCACTTCTGGCCAGGACACTGCCATTGCCGCCGGGCGGCCGCTGGAACCAGGACCAGGGTGGTTTCGGCTCGATACGTATGCCCAGGGGGGGACAGCTACTCCCTGGTTCCTGACCGGGCTGATTGCCCAGGATCGCACTGCGCCGCCGCCGGCCGTGGCGACCTTTGCAACGGGCAATAGCATGCGCGGCGCCGTCATCAGCACGCCGGAGATCACCTGGCAGGTGATGTTTGATGATGACCCAAACGATGTCTCCGCCGCCACCTTCATGATCGAGCCGGATGTGCAATCCCTGCTGATTACTGGGCTGGCTGCCGAGACTCCCTACCGGCTGATGTGGGCAGATGGCCGTATGGAAACACTAACAACTCATGGGGCAGGGACTCTGGTAGTGAGCGCCCCCGTGCCGGGTAGTCTTACGCTGGAGATAGGCGGTTGAGCTGCTAGCCGCCGAAGCGAAATATCGGCAGGGGCGTTGGTGTAGGTGAGGTTTCAGGACTGGGAGATGGCTGGGCTAGATGGGTAGCAGTCTGTTGTTCAGCAGCCTGTGTGGCGGCCAGATCAAGCTCAAGTGTAACTGTGGCCCGGTTTCCATTATCCACTGCAGTATCCGCATCATCACCGCCGACCAGTAACAAGACACCACCAACTAGGCCCGCCATCACGAGAACGGCGACAAAGATAGCCCAAACCGGGATGCGCCGTGTGGGCGGCTTCCGGATTTCTCCGGTGTCGAGCATAGTCGCGAGAACATCCGCCATGATGACGGACCGAATACGATACCCATGGAGATCACTGTGCACAATCCCCTGGTATTCCAGTGCCCGAAACGCCGCTGCCGCCTGCACGTCATTGAGGGGATAGTCGGTGCGGCTGAGCCAGGTCTCGACAGCTTCCAGGGTTATCGCTTCGCTGGCTTCGGGGTCACCATCAACAAGATCCAGTAGTGCTGTCAGGACAAGACGCTCATTAGGCCGCAAGGCTTCCCAAATTGGGGCTATGGTCTCAGCAGTCATCTCGAGCACCATCGGATAGACGGTCTGTACATCATAGAGCGTGATGGTCTCTAGATGCCGCGCTTCTGACCAGCGACGATAGATCAGGCGCCCGATTGCATGCAGATAAAAGGGATGCCCCCCCGCCAGTTCTAGAATCCTATCGAGCGCTTCCGCAGTGAAGCTATAGCGGTCGCTGACCGGCTCAGTCATAAGCTGGTGGGCCGCAGGCACAGAGAGCGGCGTCAACCGGTGATGTAGTGTCTCATCATCAAATGGCGCCATTTCCAGCGACTGTGCTTCGTAGCGGATATTCATCGCCGCCAGGATATCCAGTTGCTCGTAGCGCTCGAGAAGGCCCTGGAAGTAACCGAACAGACTCGCTGGCAAACTGCCGCTCTCGATCGCTTCAAATAGGAGATGGGCATCATCTAACATCAGAATCATATGGCGCTGGCGCCGGATCGCGGCGAGCACCACATCCAGATAGTCGTCGGCCAGCCATTGCAGAAAATCGATACTTGGGTCAGCCGGATCAGGAAAGGTGGGTAAGCGATAGGTACTGGCCTGCAACATGCCCATCATAGCTCGGGTTTGATCTACAATCGCCGCCACCAATGCCACTGGAGAATCCATCTCCAGTGCGCTCAGGTCAATGTAGACACTGGGATAGCGCTCATCGACGACCAGTGGCACATGATTGAGGAGTGATGTCTTCCCCAAACCACGATGGCCAAGGATGACCAGCGCCTTGGTCATCACCCGGCCCGAGAAATTCAACTGCAGAAAAGACAATGCCTCCTCACGGCCAAAAAACAGTGTCGGGTCTTCAACCGGATGCAACGGATTGTAGGGGTTATCGGGCATCCACAGTTCCTTTTCGCCGATGCGCAAACAGCATTGCCGCGCTTGCCACTCCCAGAGCGCTGGCCGCTGCGAGCGGCCTTAGCCGCTTCGGTGTAATCGCCGGCCGGTGCTGGACACTGAAGCGACGATCCGAACTCAGATAACGCTGTGCAAGGCGCTGAATGCCGTCGGCTGATAGACGATCAATCTCAGCGAAGTAGTCCGCCAGCGGCAGATGATCCTCGCGGAATAGCAGTGAGTCTGTGCTTAACCACCAGGCCAGCTCAAGATTATCCTGTAAGTTCAAGAGCGCGCGGCCCCGCAGGACAGCTTTGGCCTCGGCTAGCTCTTGAGAGGTGAAATTTCCGGTGACCAATCGATCAAGATGCTTCTCGATGGACTGGCGGACCATCTCCAGATCGCCGACTTTAGCGGAGGTGTAGATGTTGAAGTAGCCGCCATCCTGATACAGCATCGTATAGACCTGCACATCGTATGACGCTCCGTGCTGGTAGCGGATCTCCTGGATGTAGGCGTTCTCGAGCATCTCAGCAATGACCCACCAGCCGAAGCGATCTGGGTGATCAGCTGGCCCCAGGGCACTGCCCATCAGAAGTTGACCGCGATTCGTAGGTGTAGGACCGTGAAGATGAATATGAAATGGGGCTGTATTCATGTCCACTGACGCTGGACGGGCACGCGACGGTCCGGCAGAATGCGCACCGAACTGCGCTTCGGTCAGCGCAAAAACATCGTCAGGGGATACGTCACCAACCACCAGCAAGGTGAGGTTATTGGGTACATAGTGGGTGTGATAGTAGGCCCTTAACGCTGCCTGGCTGATCTGTTGGAGCGATTTATCGCTGCCAATGACGGGCAGGAGAAAGTCTTCGCGCGGGAGCAAGCGCCGGCGCACGGCACGTGTCGTGCTCCAGCCCAGGTTGTGGTCTTCAATCCATTCCCAGGCCTGGCGGATATAGTCGTTCTCACCACCCTTCTCGTTGATGATCACCTGGCGTTCTTTCTCGAACTTCTCACCGGAGAGGGTCGCCTTAAACAAGATCTGATCCAGCCAATCCAGGCCAAAGGCCAGATCATCCGCCCCTACATGGATATAGTAATCTGTTTCCTCCCGAGACGTTTGGGCATTGCATTCACCCCCACGCCGGCGCACGACATCTGTTACTTCGGACTCACTCCAGCGCTCGGTGCCGGTAAACACCATGTGTTCCAGAAAATGAGAAATGCCGTTATTGTGCTCGGTCTCCGTCTGAACCCCAACCGGCAATTGGGCCAGCAGCGCCACCGTCTGGCTACCGGCGCGGGGGACACACCAGATGCGGAGGCCGTTGCTTAATGTATGGCGGTATAGTTCAAAGAAAGCGTGTTTCTCGGGCTGTTGTTGCAAGAGCATCCCTGTTGGAACATACCCGGCGCGGTAGCCGGAACTGCCGCGCCACAACCAATGTCACCTAATGTGTCTAGGCCTCGTGGATTTCGATGGCCTTGAGGGTGTCACCTGGATTCGGATCGGACATCGGGTCACGCTCGCGAATCTGAAAAACAACGTCCATCCCCTCAATCACTTTGCCGAAAACGGCGTGTTTGCCATTGAGATGAGGGGTCGGCCGATGGGTAATGAAGAACTGGCTGCCATTGGTATTGGGGCCGGCATTGGCCATACTCAGCACACCAGGTCCATCATGCTTCAGGGCCAACGCACCAGCTTCGTCATTGAATCGGTACCCCGGACCACCACGCCCAGATCCTTCCGGATCACCACCTTGGACCATGAAGTCGTTAATCACTCGGTGGAATGTCGTGTTGTCATAAAAGCCCTCACGCGCCAAGAAGACGAAGTTGTTCACCGTGACAGGTGCCTCTTTCGCGAACAACTCGACGACGAAGTCGCCCCTCTCGGTTTTAAAGGTTGCGGTATATCGCTTGTCGGGATCAATCTGCATTGGCGGTGGGGATGAGTATTGTTTCGCCATAAGT
>JAADYW010000253.1 GCA_010092845.1 Chloroflexota bacterium | reverse complement strand
AGATGTGTATAAGAGACAGCCCCCGCCCCGATCAGGATATCTGAGGAGCTAATCCGCAACCGGCGTCGGGCTGCCACTCGCGCTGGCTTGGCCGCCTTGGTGCTGCGGACAGATCCAAGTTCCGGCTCACCCAGATCTGCCGCTGCACCCATTTTCGCGCCGGGCATCTCGTCATCGAACAGAGATCCGCTCAGTTCTGGGTCATCTTCATCGGCATTGAAATCGAAAAACGACGCGCTGGATGGCTGAAGTTCACTGAGCAAACGCTGCGCCTTCTCGTGGCCAGGATCGATAGCTAGAACCCGCTCCAGGGCCTGAATTTTTCGTTGCGGATCCTCGATTAGCTGAGCAATGGCCCACCACCCACGAACATCACGGGGATTGGCACGCAGATGCTGTTTGATGTACTGAGTTGCCAACGATCGATCGCCGCTTTTCAGTGCTCCGGCGGCTTGCTTTAAGAGTTGATCGCTCATGCAATAGCCCCTCCCTCAGGCTCAACTCTTCGTCCGCTAGTACGTCGCTAGCACTATCTTAGTGGACGAATTCAACGGTGCGCAACATCCGCCGCGCAGTGCGCTTATGAGAATCAGCATTATCGCCGATGGCCACTAGCATGAATAGGTATTCATCGCCCTCGTGCTCTACTGTGGCATAGTAGACACCATAGTTGATCTCGCTCAGGCCACCAAGGAAAACCGTATACTCATCGGGAATCTTCATGTAGACCGTCTGAAAGGAGAACACCCCCGGGTCGCCATCGATCTTGACCTCCTCACGATCTGAGTCGAATTTCATCTCAAAACCGTCTTGGTCCAGCTCCATCCCGGCATTTGCCTCAGCCTCGGCCATGACATCATCAATATACTGCTGAAAAGAGGTGTACTGCGCACCCGTTTGCCGACTCAGTTGCTGGAGGTCTTCGCTCGTAACCCGGCTCATGACAATGATCACAGTTTCTTCGCTCAACACCGAGGCCGCATCGGCGCCAAAATCACCGTCGTAAACGCCAGTACTGTTATCGATACTCAGGGACTGGGAAGCGACTTGAGACCAACGTTCAATGTTATCCGTCGCAACAACCACTGTCCGATTATCATCCACAACTTCGCTCGACCAATCGTCAGGATAACGAATGGTGAATTCGTCTGAGCGGGCCACAGCATTGAGGTCCGGTCCAAACAACCCAAACAGACCGAGATGCTGGTAGTAATACGCATAGTAGCCCAGAAGTGGCACAGCCAATATCGCCATCAACACCAACCCAATGCCGATATACCACTCCAAATGCGAGGCGTTTTGCCGGTTAGCGGTTGACGCAGCCGGGGAGAGATTTGACTGGTCAGCCGGGCGCACCGGTTCGAACACTGGTTCGGCTGTAGCAACATCTGGCTCGTCATCGAAGAGTGAGCCGCCAAGCGCGCTTTCTACCTCTGGTGAGTTGTCTACTGCATCATCAAACGGGGAAGGCGTACTATCCTGTCGGTCATCCTCAAAGCGGAAACCAATATCCGATGAGGTGTTTATCACTTGCAACAGTGCTCTGGCTTTCTCATGGTTGGGATTAAGCCGCAGGACTCGCTGGAGACACTGTTCTTTGATTTTGGAATCATCGGTAAGGCGTGCGAGCGCCCACCAACCACGTTCGTCAGTGGGATATTGTCGAATGTGCTGCTTGATCAGATCGATTGCCCTGGGACGATTGCCAGATTTCGCAGCAGCTACAGCGTGCTGCAGGTATTCATCAGCCAACGCGCGACGCCTTTCTACTTAAGAAAGCACAAATGCACCATAAGTATACAGGATTTCGGCATGGCTTACTTGATGAAAGCCCCACTCTTTGGGACTTTCATCACCGGTTTTTATACAAAATTCATAATCCGGGCCTGTATAGTGTGGTGTCTCGATCCGTGATGTCAGGGAAGGCGCGAAAAACCATTCCAGCCACGCGCGGCACCCTGGGGCGGCCGGTGAAAACCTGTACGGTGGGGAGACAGCATCTGCAGGCGAGTTACTGGATGATCGGGCGACAGATGATGGGCGCTGTTAGTGCTCACCCACACTGTCAGCAACGACTGATCATATTGCAAGTAGACGCGACCGGTTGTATCGATGCCTACACGGTCTGGGGCACCAAACTCGGCCATAACGTCACCCAGACGAATCGGTGCCGATGAGGCATTTTCAGCCACCCACCGGATTTCAAGCGATTGGATAGCAGTATGCTCGAAACGGATGAAGCCCTGAAATCCCTCAGGATGGGACCACTGGATGCTCGTGATCCGGTCGGTGGATTGCACGTCGGCTGGTAAGAACGCGCGCAACTTATCCACTGCTTCATCTGCGCGGCTGTTGGCTGGCGTCACCTGATACCAGCATGGCATCCTGGTGCGACACCCTGCCGTCATGCGGTCCCACGTTGAGTTTTCTGCTTTGAAAACTCGTTGTTGGATTATCAGAAGTAGGACATTTAGCCCCAGTAGTAGCCCAGTCAGTAGAAATAGCCGCCACATTAGCTGCCTTAATTAAGGGACGTTATTCTGACAGATAGACTTTACAAGCTTTAGAAATCTTATGTTTATGGATTCTTTCGTCATAGTACCAAAGAGTTTGCAGGATAAAGACGACACGATACAATCTCCACGGGTCGGGATATACGCCACCATCTGCACTGATGTATAGATTGACCCGGAAGAAGCATCAACGCATGGAAGGACCGAATGGGTTTCAGGTTTGATATTGTCGCCACAACCGGCTCGGCACGTGCTGGTACGCTACACACACCACATGGGGCCATTTCAACGCCAGTTTTCGCCCCGGTAGGCACCCAGGCCACGGTAAAGGCAGTCCTTCCACGTGACCTTAAGGAAATGGGCGCCTCCCTGATTCTGGCCAATACATACCATCTACATCTGCGACCGGGCGACGAGTTAATCCAGTCCCTTGGTGGCTTACACCAGTTCATGGCGTGGGACGGTCCGATCCTTACCGACTCCGGGGGGTTTCAGGTCTTCAGCCTGGCCGAGCTACGTCAGATCACAGACGAAGGGGTGGCTTTCCGGAGTCACATTGATGGCACGCTCTACCACTTCACGCCAGAATATGCGATGCAAATCCAGCATAATCTTGGCGCCGACATCATCATGGCCTTCGATGAGTGCGCTGAACCTGACCAACGCGAAGTTGCCACCGCCGCTATGCACCGCACCCATGCCTGGGCAAGGCGCTGCGTTGAGTATCACTACCACCACGGCAACACTGAAAAACAAGCCCTCTTCGGGATCATCCAGGGGGGTATCTTCCCCGATTTGCGTGCAGAATCAGTGCGCTATATTGCTAATCTAGACCTGCCCGGTTATGCCATCGGTGGCCTGGCTGTCGGTGAATCACGTGCTGACCGGCTGGCAACGCTTGATGCCACGGTACCGCTGATGCCAGAAGATCGACCTCGTTATCTGATGGGCATTGGACATGCTGAAGACCTTGTGGAGGCAGTTCGCCGCGGCGTGGATATATTCGACTGTGTGCTGCCTACGCGGGAAGCGCGGCATGGTGCGGCACTCACGCGCTATGGCCGTTTGAACATGGGAAATCTGAGGTTCGCTAGCGACGCGGAACCTATTGAGACCGGGTGCGAGTGCTACACCTGTACGCATTTCTCCCGAGCTTATGTGCGGCATATGGTTAAAGCAAAGGAAATCCTCAGCCATCAATTACTCAGCATTCACAATCTATATTTCTTACTAAGGCTAATCCACAATCTGCGTGCCGCAATCCTTGAAGGCCCAGAAACCTTCGAGCAGTACACGCACGATTTTTTGCAGGATTATCGTTCTAAGGAGTCGAATACCGAGCTGGCCTAGGTTACGGCCAGAAACCCTAGTAAATGCGCCGGATTATTGGTCAATCGGAAAGGACCAGCTTCATTGGACCTGCTAGAAGCGATCATCCTTGGCATCGTTCAAGGAGCTACCGAGTTTCTACCTGTATCGAGCTCAGGACACCTCGTCCTTGTGTCCTGGTGGCTAAACATTGGAACGCCACCCCTGGTCTACTCGGTGATGGTCCACCTCGGTACCACCGCAGCTGTGTTGGTCTATTTCTGGCCAGAGTGGCGTCAACTTGCCTATGCTGGCTACGTTGCAGTGCGACGGCGCGAAATCGATGTAGAAAGTAACCCCTATTTGCGCCTGCTCATCCTGTTGATTGTGGGAACGATTCCGGCAGGAATTGCAGGGCTAGTGCTGGCCGATTTCTTTGAGGAGACTTTCTCCAAGCCAGCGATTGTGAGCATCAGCCTGCTGATAACTGCGGGCTTGCTCACCTACAGCGAATGGGTATCTGGAAGAACTACCCCTGGTTCACTAAACGCACCAACAGACTTAGACGCGCAATCTGAGACCGATCTTATCACGAGACGATTGGGGTTTGGCGACTCTCTGTTTATCGGCGTCGCACAAGCACTGGCTATAATGCCAGGGATTTCACGATCTGGGAGTACGATTGCGGGTGGGCTATTCCGCGGCTTAAGCCGCCCCATTGCAACTCGCTATAGCTTTCTGCTAGCTACTCCTATCATCCTGGCGGCAGGCCTGAAGCAGACCCTAGATGTTTTGACCGGCGCGGCCGACGTTGATGACGATATGGGATTGGTTTTGCTAGCTGGCTTCTTCAGCGCAGCCGTCGTTGGCTATCTAAGCATTGCGATCATGCTGCAATTTGTCCGGCGCCAGAAACTCTACGGGTTCGCTGTCTATTGTGCGGTGTTTGGTTTATTGAGTCTGGGGGCGGTGCTGATACAAGGTTGACACCGCATGAATTGTGTCGCCCGAAAAACCCGGCAAACGCTCATGGCAATGACTTTGGTCCTGGTCAGTTGCCGGGCCCCAATGCAAGCCCCCACACCTACACCCGAGGTTGTGCCACTCTATTTTGTTGCCAGTAGCAGCACCCACCCCCTCCTGAACGATCTGGCGTCCGCCTACACCCGGGACAATGCACTAGTTGCGATTATTAACCAGACCACTACAGGTATCACGCTTAAGCAGATCTTGATGCAGCCTCAGGCAAATGATGTAGCTGCGTCCTACGCACTAACCACATACCTTCCAGATGAAATGGACCTATGGGCGGCTGCCCTTGGCACCGATGGCATCGCCATCATTGGCCATCCAGCCCTGGCTGTTTCGAGCCTCACTGCGGGTCAGCTAAGAGCAATCTTCAGTGGCACTGCAGAGAACTGGCGCGAGCTGGGGGGCTCCAATCAGGTCATTACTGTCGTTAGCCGTGAAGCGACTTCGCCCAGCCGACAAGCCTTCGACGCACAAGTGCTGGGGCTGCGCCCAACAACGCTGCGCGCGCGCCTGGCGACAACACCAGGTGCGATGCTGGATATCGTCAGCCAGACTCCGGGCGCAGTCGGCTACATTAGCATGGCCCTCGTAGATCAGCGGGTCAGCATCATTGCGATTCACGAGACAGAAAGTGACCCACCGATTCTGCCGACACCGCAATCAGTCGCCAGTAGCGAGTATCCGTTGCGGATGCCAATCCTGGTTGTGGGTTCGCAAGAACCGGCGCCCGGAGACGGCTATTATGAGTTTATCCTTTGGGCACAGCAAGACAACGGGCAGAGCATCATCGCTGCGCGTTATGCACCACTGCCCTAACACCAGCACTATCCGGTGTGATCTGGTATAGTCTGTTGAAACATCCTGTCGTAAAGCAAACAATGATCCGTGATGAGTAAAGACAACCGGACTAGCTTGGAGCCTTACCTGGCAGATAAGCCTCCCCTGGTGCGTCTATGGTGGTGGCTGGTGATGTTTGGTTTCCGGCTCCTTTACAACGAGATGGCATGGACCTATGACCTGGTGTCCTGGCTTGTTAGCCTGGGCCAGTGGCGCACCTGGCAACGCACTGCCCTGGCACATCTGGGACTGCCAGCAAAGGCACGCATACTCGAAATCGCATTTGGAACCGGCAACCTTCAGTTGGACCTTTTCGCCGCGGGTTACCAGCGCTTCGGGGTCGATCTCAGTCCATTTATGGGCCGCATTGCCCGCCACAAACTCCATCGCCACCACCTCAAGGCACCCCTAGCCCGGGCGTATGCCCAAGTACTCCCCTTCCCCAACCAAGTATTCGATGCCGTCGTCAGCACATTCCCGGCGCCCTTCATTATTGAACCAGATACCTTACACGAAGCCAGGCGTGTATTGAAACCAGACGGCCGCCTGATCATCGTCGTCAATGGGGTCCTTACGGGGGGCGGAGTGTTGCGAGATGTCCTCGAAACAGCCTATCGAATCACGGGGCAGCGTGGCCCCTGGCCAGCAGAGCTCGGCGAACGTTTTCAAGAGGCTGGCTTCACGCTTGAAATGCGCGCTCACCCCTGTCCGTATAGCATTGCGTATATTCTTGTCGCTACCCGGCGTCACCGTGCCGCCGAAGCAACCGCCGCCCAAGACACACCTGGTAAGCAACGGCAAAGCGTTGAGTAAGTTCTGCCCAACCCACGTATACTGAAAACTGAAGATCGTTACCTCACCCACGAGGAGAAACCTGCATGCATCGACTTGCATTCCGCTCACGCCAATTACTCCCAGCACTGCTAATCACCGTTTTGGTGGCGATCACTGGGCTGCCAGGCGTTCAGGCGCAAGACGGCGCTGGCAATCTGCCCCCAACCCACAAGATTGACGTTTCCCGTCTGCGTCATGAATACCAGGGATGGAACAATTGCGGCCCAACGACCATGACAATGGGCCTCAGCTATTTCGGGTATTCGCATGATCAATACCCGGCCGCTAATTACATGAAGCCTCATCGCGAGGACAAAAACGTAAGCCCCTGGGAAATGGTGGAATATGTGAACGCAGTCGCCGCCAACGACAACCCTGTACAAGCCCTGTGGCGCCCAGGTGGCAACCTCACGCTGATCAAAACCCTCCTGGCCGCAGACTTCCCGGTAATCGTCGAAAAGGGATATGAGCCGGAAGGCTACGACTGGATGGGACACTATCTTCTGTTGATTGGCTACAACGATACTGAAGGTTATTTCTATACCTATGATAGCTTCAGTGGCCATGGTAACTTCCAGGGCCTGCCCGAAGACTACGAACCCATGAGCACCTATTGGTGGCATTTCAACAACATATTCATTGTCCTCTATGAGCCAGATCGCGAAGCAGAATTGCAGCAGCTTCTGGGCGACCACGCTGATCTCGACCAGGCATTCCAGATTGCCGCGACCGAAGCGCAACAGCGGCTACAGAGTGATGATACTGATGCCTGGGCATGGTTCAATATCGGCGACGCGCTCACCCACCTGGGCCGCTTTGAACAGGCGACAGATTATTTCCGCATCGCATTCGAAAGGGGGTTACCCTGGCGCACCCTCTGGTACCGGCATAGCCCCTTGGAAGCGTTTTACCAAACTGGCGATTTCGATCGGGTACTCGAGATTATAGAGGCCAATCTGCGCAATACCCCCTATGTCGAGGAATGGTACTACTACCGGGGCCTGGTGTACGCTTCACGGGGCGACACCAGTGCTGCACGGAATGAATTCAACCAGGCGCTGATTCACAACACCCGCTACCAGGCTGCAGAAGATGCGCTCAATGCGCTGGAGAACAGCACGTTCCAGAGCGTGCAGGAACAAACCAACTAGCCACGACAGCTAGAAGATTTTGGAAGACAAACTGCCCGGTAACTTCATCGGGCAGTTTTCGATTATTCTGATGGATAATGCACACCAGCCCCGATAAGCTGGTTGCGCAAGAAAACGGGACGCGGATCAATGATGCGCTGGCGACGGATCAAATACGAGATGGTGTAGTCCAGAGACATGAGCACCGCACTGTCCAGATCCTGGTGCGCAATTTCACGCAAGGCCTCAACACCATCAAATGTTCGCGAAGGCTCGATCAAGTCACCCAGCATTACGATCTTGTCCAGGGTATTCATGTCCGGGGCACCGGTTGTATGATACGCGCACGCCGTTTGCAGCATCGGATCATCGAGGCCAAATGCTTTG
>JAADYW010000252.1 GCA_010092845.1 Chloroflexota bacterium | reverse complement strand
GCTGAGGACCGCCCGGCATTGATCCAAGCACTGAGTGGGGTGCCACGATGACCATTGTCAAGGTTTGCGGGTTGACCAATCAAGCCGATGCACAGCAAGCCGCTGAAGCCGGCGCTGACATGCTGGGGTTCATCTTTGCCCCGGTCAGCAAGCGCTATGTTCGTCCAGAAGACGCGCGCCCCATCATCGACGCCATCCGGTCCAGGCCCACGGTGCCGGTTTGTGTAGGCGTCTTTGTGGTCGATGCGGCGATCACCCCCGCCGACATTGTCGCGCAATCCCGTATCAGTGGTGTAGATGCTGCTCAGATCGTGGGAGCCAACGATCCCGGATTTCTGGCCGCGCTCAATATGCCCTCCTATATGTGTCTGCGTCCGGAGACGCCTATTCAGGCTGTTGAGGAAGCGGCGCGATTCGAGCCCCAGTATCAACCGCCCTGGCTGCCGACGCTCCAGCTGGATGCATTTCATCCAGCGCTTTATGGCGGTACTGGCCAGACAGCACCCAAAGATGTTGCTCGGCAATTGGTTCGGAAAACCCCGCGGCTCATGCTCTCTGGTGGGCTGAAGGCAGACAATGTTGCCGAGTATGTGCGTGATGTGCAGCCCTGGGCTGTTGATGTTGCCAGTGGTACCGAGCTAAGCCCGGGGCATAAGGATCACCAGAAAGTCCATAGTTTCATTCAGGCGGCCAAATCTGCCCTATCATAGATCGTAGCGGTAATGCATTGTATTGGAGGAATCTTGTGACCAAACCGCCATCCCTATCCTCTCTACCAGATACACGTGGCTATTTCGGTGCTTTTGGTGGGCGCTTCGTGCCCGAAACCGTTATCCCAGCCCTGGAAGAGCTCACCGATACCTATTTGGTGGCCCGCGACGATGCCGAGTTCCAGGCTGAATTGGATCATCTGCACCGGACCTATACTGGCCGGCCAACCCCACTCACCTATGCCCGGCGCCTGACGGAACACCTGGGTGGTGCTCAGATCTACCTGAAGCGCGAAGACCTGGCGCATAGTGGCGCGCACAAGATCAATAACGCAATCGGCCAGGCGTTGCTCACCCGCCGCATGAACAAGAAGCGCATCATTGCGGAGACAGGCGCAGGCCAGCACGGCGTGGCTACGGCAACCGCCTGTGCCCTGCTGGGCCTGGAGTGCATTGTCTACATGGGCCGGGTGGATATGGAGCGTCAGAAGCCGAATGTATTCCGCATGCGCCTTCTCGGCGCTGAGGTGCGGGCTGTTGATTCGGGCAGCCGCACCCTCAAGGATGCAATCAACGAAGCGATACGCGATTGGGTTACCAACGTCGAGACAACACACTATTTGCTGGGCTCCGCTCTGGGGCCGCATCCGTACCCGCTTATGGTGCGCGATTTCCAGTCCGTGATTGGGCGTGAAGCACGGGCCCAGTTTCTGGAACGAGTGGGACAACTGCCCGATGTGGTGATGGCATGTGTCGGTGGCGGCAGCAACAGCATCGGCATCTTCCATGCTTTTCGAGATGACCAGGATGTTCGCCTGATTGGGGTCGAGGCTGGCGGACGTGGCATCGATTCGCATGAACACGCTGCTCGCTTTGCCGATCAAATGATTGCGCGCGTTGGTACACTCCACGGCACCAAATCCTACGTGATGCAGACTGAAGATGGCCAGATCATGGAAACGCATAGCATTTCCGCTGGCCTGGATTATCCTTCGATTGGCCCAGAACATGCTTATTTGCGTGATATTGGCAGGGCAGAGTATACGCACGCAACTGATGAGGAAACTCTAGAGGCTTTCCAGTCGCTGTGTAAACTGGAAGGGATTATCCCGGCCCTCGAATCGGCGCATGCTGTCGTCGAGGCGATCAAGCTGGCGCCCACGCTGTCAGCCGATCAAACGATTCTGATTAACCTCTCTGGCCGGGGCGACAAAGACCTGGATACTGTGCTACAGGCGCTGGATATGGAGCCGTAAACGCATGCATGACCGAGGATTAGTGACACTAAAAGCTGCCTTTGAGAACGCCAAACAGCAACGGCATGCTGCTTTCATTCCCTATTTCCCGATTGGGTATCCTGACTATGAGACATCGCTACAGGTAATTGCATCGCTGGCAGAAAGCGGCGCTGATGTCATCGAGGTCGGTGTACCGTTTTCCGATCCCCTAGCCGACGGTCCGACGATCCAGGCTGCTACCCAAAAAGCGCTGGAAAACGGAACAACATTGCGACAGTGCATACAGGCTATCCAGTCACTGCGTGAACAGGGAATTCAGACACCCATGGTCTTGATGGGGTATCTCAATCCCTTTATGGCCTATGGATTTGAGCACCTGGTCGATGATGCCTGCGTCGCCGGTATTGATGGCTTTGTTGTACCCGATATGCCGGCTGACGAGGCGGCCTTGTTCCAGCCGCTGGTCGAGACGGCAGAGATGGGGTTGGCGCATTTTCTGGCTCCGACCAGCAGCCCCCAACGAATTCGCCTGGCCGCGGAGAAATCACGCGGCTACATCTACCTCGTCTCTGTTACTGGCGTGACTGGCACCAGCACCGGCCTGCCGGACGATCTCGTTAAGCGCATTGCGGATATTCGCCTGGTCACCCAGCAGCCGATTGCCGTAGGTTTCGGCATCCGCACGCCAGAGCATGCCACTGCTGTGGGGAAGATCGCGGATGGTGTTATCGTC
>JAADYW010000042.1 GCA_010092845.1 Chloroflexota bacterium | reverse complement strand
CAGCGTCAGATGTGTATAAGAGACATGTCTCTTACAGCGGTGGGATTAACGTCGCTGGCCATAATAAGCTGACGGTCCAGTGGGTCATCGTCAATTCGGATGGCGGTGATTACTCCCAGAATTCGCAGATCGTCGTAGCGCTCTATATCGATGGCCTGCACAAAGGCACCAAATACCGGGTAGCGGATGTCAGTGCTGCGTGTCCCGCAGGTAAATCCCTCTGTGCTGGCGCGGAGGACTTTGCCGATTTCGATTCTGTCGTTCATATACGTCGCCTCTATCCGTTGCCGCCGAACTCAAAATGCTGGCGCCCGGCGCGGGTGTGATATTTGCCGATTAGCTTGCCTGATTCAGCAGGGGTTTGCTGGTTACGGATTAACTCCGTCTGGACCATCATGTTAAGCATCTGCCGGTCGTAGTTACGGACCACAGCCAGTTCATCTGCTCGTGTCAATGCATAAGGATAGGCACCACTGATATGGCATTGCGCAACGAGCAAGGCGTGGACGGTCTCGACTGCCCGCTGTGAATGGGCCACCCACATCGGAATCTCTACGCGCGCCAGGTGCGGTGCCCCTGATCGCCCAACATTCAGATAGAAAAAGGCGATTTCATAATTCTCGCCAAACTGCCGGTAGTACTTGTTCTGCGGGCTTTGCTGGACCATTATAGCGGAACGCTCGCCCGGGTCTAGCCAGCGCCGGAATAGCCACCGGTCATCAAGTCCCTCGTATTCCCCCGGGCGCAGCAGCTCATTCCGGTAAATCTGGTCCGGTTCCATCCGTAGAAGCTGCAGCAGATTGATAACAAAACGGCTTGTGGGGCGATCCAGGTACCCCACGAGGCTGGCTGGCTGGTCATATTCTGTGGCTAACCAGTGGTGTGTATCGTGTAAACGCACCATCGCCGCCCGATAGTCACGTTCCAGTGCTGAGGCATCGGGGACTTCTTGCCCCAACCAGAACAGCAACCGGCCGTCAAATAGGGCGACGATTGGCTGTCCAGCCACGCGATGTTCCCAGGCGAATGCTGCCAGTGTCTCCATCTCTTGCACGGTACGGCGGGCGTTCACTGTGGCGTTGGTCACCAATTGGTCGTACTGATCCCGAATCAAGGTCTCCCCATACACCAGTTCCGGGCGGCTGAATTCTTGGGGCAGGCGGTCTTCGCCATGAAAGAAACTGAAGACCGCCACATTTGTCAAATAGTACTGGGCTGCGCCATGGATATCGGGATAGACTTGCGAGCCATCGGATGCCAGGATCGTCGCCAGGTCAGGCGCGGGGGGACATGCATAGCGTCCCAGAACAGGTTCATCAACTGTTGACAGGGGGGCTGCACCACGGTAACCGGCATCTCTTTCCCGCGCCAGCTGTACCCGGGCCTGGATGGTGTCGTTATCCGGCAGGGTCTGGAACTGGTCGAAGGCGGTCTGCGCGCGCTCGCTCAATTCCTGTGTCTTATAGCCAATCATGCGGCCCATTTTTTCGACCTGGGGCTTCACTTGGGTGTAATCAATCGGCATGTCAATCTCCTCGTTTCCGGTATTCGGCTTCGGTCTGGTCTGCCAACTCGAAGAAGTAGGCCGCTTCTTCAAATGCACCGTGTTGTTGGGCGATGCTGGCTGCATCTCGCCAGGCAGCGATTGCTTCTGGGAGATCGCCAATCTCTTGGTAAACAATCCCCATATTCGCTTGCAGGGTTGCATAGGCTAAGGGCGCGTTGGTCGCGGTGAATACCCTGGTAGCCGCATGGTAGGCTGTCATCGCGCGTTTCAAGTTTTGATCGCGGTCTTCAAACTCGGCCAGCCGGCGACAGACATTGCCCAAATTGTTCTGCATGCTGGCAAAGGTGATCGGCGCGTCGTGTTCACTGGTGTACAGGAGAGTCTCCTGAAAAGCATCAAGCGCCTGATTCAGGTTCGTTTCAGCATCGGTGACGCTGGATAGCTCAGTATAGACGTTACCCAGGTTGTTCTGAATCGTGGCGTAAACTGTGGGCGCTTTCTCCGGATTACACCGCCTCACGGCGGTCTGATAGGCGGCAATTGCCTGTTCCAGGTATGCCTGCTTGTCAGCAGTCTCAGCCAGCTTGTGATACACATTTCCGAGGTTATTACCGGCCATGATGCCGTCAATTGACTCTTCGGCTGCATGGGCGATCGCTGTCTGGAACGCCTTCAACGCATCGTGAAGGTATGCAGCTCGATCCTGTACTTCAGCCAATTCGCGATAGACTGTTCCCAGGCTGTTCTGGATGGTCGCGATTTGCGCAGACGCGGATTCTGGATCAAGTGTACCTAACGCGGCTTGGTAAGCTCCCAGCGCATGAATCAGATTGCCGCCGCGATCATCGATCTGCGCCAGATCGACATAGGCATCGCCGAGCTGGCGCTGTGCCTGCGCATAAGCTGTTGTCCCGGGGGATGAGTCTTGTAGAGCAGCTAGGCGTTCGGCAACGCGTTTGTGGAGATCCACCTTCGTTTCTCCTGCTTATCACAACACTCGAGCGGCGTTTATCGCTGGCCAGATCGGCTTCAGCCAGTCGGCAAACGTCTCATCATACTGTTGGGCGATTTCGAGATTCGCGATCTCGGCGACCAGCGGCCCATAGTCGTCGCGCTCGTGTTGGGCTTCGACCAGTGACCGGAAATAGGCCACGTGCTGGGTAATGGCTGTTTCGTCTGGCTCAAGCACTTCAGCGACCAGTGAATTGACCCAGTAGCGCGTTTTGTCACCCGTCACAACGATCTCGACGAACTGCCATGCCATCAGGACCTCCAGGTAATGGTCGGCAGAGCCGCTGTCCAGGACATCAAACATGCTGCGGAAGGCCTCGTACGTGAACCCCCCCCGGAACACGATAAGCCGCTGCAGGGCTTTGCGGGTTTCGGCGCCTTCGTGCCGGACCATCTGGCGTAGAGAACGATGGATCATCTCATCCAGGGCTGGCTGCATCTTCTTGCTCTTAAGCCGCCTCAAATTGGATATAACACGTTCTGGTGGAAAACGCCGCGTCTGTTTGACGGCCCATTCGATTAGCCCGGGATAGTAGCGCGCGGCCCTGGCGATGCGCTCGGCATGTTTGTCCAGGCTATGAGGCGAATGGAATACGTGTTGCATGTTGCGCACAATCTGGGTGGCATGGGTTTCACTGGGGGGACGCGGCCGGTAGGTTTCGATGATGTCAAGCTCATCCCATTCCTCCCGGCTGGTGAGTAACACCTGCGCGCCAGCATCGAAGCAGGCCTCGATTACAGCTACGTAGCCCTGACGTTGTTCTTCTGCGACCAGTTCGGCATTGTCAATCACGAGCAGGCATCGCTGTTGCCGGAAATATTTGATTGCCTGGTCAAGTGGGGTGCCGGTATTCAGGCCGAAATGCTGCCGGATAAGGCTGAGGACGTCATCTGGGCGCGAGACGTCAGTGCAGGTGTGCCAGATGGCCCCGTCGATGTCTGGGCTGGTCATGACCATTTCGGCGGCAACGCGCGATTTGCCGATGCCGCCAATCCCCAGGATAACCGTGGGGCTGGTCTTGAGGCGTTCTCGCAGGGCGTCCAGACCGTAGTCGCGCCCCTGGATCGGGATCAGTAAGTATTTGCGGTCTATGCGTCCTGTGACCGGGCGCATCAAGACAACCGGCGCATCTTGGGGCGCTGCATCGCCACGAATGGCGGCGACTAAGGCACTGATCCCCGGATCCCACCCCTGTGACAGGTCAATCCATTGGACCAGATGCAGCCGGTAGTCGATGTCGCTAACCGGAACATCATCGATTTTAGCGATGAAGAGATCGCGCTGGATGTTGAGCAGATAGGTCCATTCCGCCACAATCTCAGGGCGCTGGACCGAATTCCGCGAAAGGATGAGCAAACCAGCTTGGCAACCCTTTAGTGCGTCCTGAATGGCGCCACGCCAGTTATCCTCTGGGGGCGTCAGTTCATGATGATCGACCCAGAAATGCCGTCCGGTTGCTTCGATGAGTGTGTCGCGAAGCCGGGTGACGTGCTCATCGTCACGAGTTGCATGCGAGACGAAAATTGCCTTTTCCATAGCCCATATTCTATAGCACAAATGATCGATTGCAAGCGGATAAAGGATGTACGTGGGTTGGCCCCATATGTATCCCCGTATTCTAGAGTAATTCGATTATTGTTGCTTCGCCCTGGCCAACGCCGACGCACATCGTCGCTAGCCCGTAGCGCATTTTCTGACCCTGTGCCTGGCGCTGTTGCATGGCGTGCAAGAGCGTTGTCATGATGCGTGCACCAGAGCATCCCAGGGGGTGTCCGAGGGCGATTGCGCCCCCATTGACATTGGTGATCGCATGATCGAATCCCAGCGCTTCCATCACCGCCAGAGATTGCAGCGCAAAGGCTTCGTTGAGTTCGATCAGGTCCAGATCAGTTCCATTGATTCCAGCGCGTTGCAAGGCTTTTTGCGTGGCAGGAATCGGACCGAGGCCCATAACCCGCGGATCGACGCCGGCTGCACCCGAAGCCACCCAGCGTGCCAACGGCTTGATGCCGAGCGCTTCAGCGCGCGCTGCGCTCATCAGGAGCACAGCGGCCGCACCATCATTCAAACCGGAGGAATTGCCAGCCGTTACTGTGCCCCCCTCCCGGAAGACGGGTTTCAAGCGGGCCAGCTTTTCGAGTGAGGTCGTCAGGACAGCTCGACCATTCTCCCAGTGATAGCGTGGATGCTCGTCATGCTCAATCAGCAGGGGATCTCCACGGCGCTGCGGGATTTCGACGGGGACGATCTCATCACGGAAACGCCCGGCATTGATGGCCTCGACCGCCCGGCGATGGCTCTCCAGCGCGAAGGCATCTTGCGCTTCGCGGGTGATGGGTTCTTCTCGCCGGGCATTGATGTTCTCCGCCGTTTCGCCCATTGATTCCAGGGGGATTAGGGCTTCCATTCTGGGGTTGGGGAAGCGCCAGCCGAGCGTTGTATCCCAGATCTGGGGTTGGTGGCCTATTCCCCAGGCTCTGGCGCTCTTGGGCATGGTATACGGCGCCCGCGTCATGCTCTCCACGCCGCCGGCGATGTAGATATCGCCTTCGCTAGCGCGGATATTGCGGGCTGCCTGGTTGATCGTGTTCAGGCTGGAGGCACACAGCCGGTTGAATGTCACCGCGGGGACATGATCCGGTAACCCGGCCAGGAGCGCCGCCATGCGGGCGATGTTGCGATTGTCTTCACCTGCCTGGTTGGCACAGCCAAAATAGACTTCCTCGATCGCGTCAGCCGGCACACTCGTTTGCTCAACCAGTGCCTTGATCACATGAGCCGCCAGGTCATCCGACCGGATGTCAGCCAGGGCGCCCCCCAGACGACCGACTGGTGTGCGTACCGCTCCGACAATAACGACATCGTCCATACTGTTACTCCTCATTGTTGGGTGAAGTAGCGGCGCAAAGATGTGTCAACATTCTGCCATGTCGGCAGTTTTAAGCCAAGTCACCAGTTGCAAAACTCATCAAGGTACGTGATACTCCCATCGTCAGGCAATATGAGGAGGCAGAAAATATGTCCAGCCGTTTTCAGGGAAGACCTGCTGAAGATTTTGATTTTCAGATGATCCATTACCAAAAAGATGCGCACAAGGCGACGATTACCTTCAACCGCCCCGACCAACGCAATGCCGTGAACTACGACATGCTCATGGAGCTTCAGGCCGCATTTCAGGATGTGGCCTGGGATGACCATATTGCCGTGCTGGTGCTCACGGGGGCAGGGAAGGTGGCGTTCTGCGCTGGTGCTGATCTGAAAGAACAGCAAGCCTTCATCCGCCGCCCGCGCGACTACTATAAATGGATGGAAGCCTTCATCCGTGCTCACGAGATGTTGCGGTCACTAGGTAAGCCAACCATTGCGCGGCTGAATGGTATGGTAGTGGGCGGCGGCAACGAGTTCAATATGTCGTGTGATATCGCTGTCGCGGCGGAGCACGCGCGCATCCGGCAGGTGGGAACGTCACATGGCTCGGTTGCAGCCGCAGGCGCTACCCAGTTTCTACCCCTGATCGTTGGCGACCGGCGTGCCCGCGAGATTTTGCTATTCAATGAATGGATTGAGGCTCAACAGGCCCTGGACTGGGGGCTGGTGAACTATGTCGTTCCGTATGCCCGGTTGGATGAGAAGGTCGATGAGCTCGCGGAGAAACTCTATCATAAGTTCCCGGACAAGACGCGCTATACCCGCCAGCAAATTAACTTCTGGCGGGACTTGAGCTGGGGCCTGACGATCCAGCATGCACGCGACTGGCTGGCCATTCACAACACCAGCCCTGAAACATGGGAAGGTGTTGAGGCCTTTGTGGACAAACGTGATGTTGACTACGCCACCCTCCGCGAAAAAATGGCAGAAGGCATCGATCCCGGGTATCATCATGGGCCGCCAACCCAGACTTGTCCACAGTGTGGTGCAAGGCATCTACCGGCTGGCCACCAGTATTGTGGCGTGTGCGGCGCGGAACTGCCTGGCTAAAACAGCGGATAGAGGATGATCACAGATATGTGCCCCTTACAGGATGCCCCAAACTCGAATGCAGCCAAGATACGCGATACCATATTGAGCGCCACCTTGATGACCGAGGGCCTAACAGATGATGAAGCTGAGCCATTTATTGAGTGGTCTATGGAACAGGCGGATCGCGTGGGGCTGATGGTACAGAGTGAAGTCGAGCTAGATGAAAAGCGTTACCAGCTCCGCGACTTCCTGGAAGCGCTGGTCCAGCTCGTTGTGCGTCGCCAGAATCATGATGCCGGGTGGTTGCAGGCCAAGCTTGATACTCTTGATAGCCAGGCCGTCGCTGTGGGCCTTTCCCCTTTGACAGATACCCAACGAACAGCCCTGCAGAATCATTCGGCAAAGACAAATCAGGAACTTCTGAACGAGATGATGTTGGTTTATTCGCCACCTGTGGAGAATGCGCCTGAAGGTGAGCCGGACGAAGATCGAGGAGTATAGGTTGCTATGACAAAGCGTTCATCTGGATCGAACAGCAAGACCCTAGCTGGGGTGCTCAGCGCGATTTTTATCCTGCTAGTGGCCCTCGCCGCGGATTACTTCCTGGGGATTGATATCCTCAATCCCGAAGAGGAAGACGGCGACTCTGAACAGCAGGTTGTCTCGGAGACTGTCGCCTCAGGGGAGTGGTACAGCTTGTATTTTACCGAGCCCCTGGAAACAAGCGATCGCACACAGCATACGGGTTCAGCGGTCGAGGCGGCATTGATCGAATCGATTGACGGTGCCACCCAGACAATTGATGCCGCACTCTTTGAGCTGAATCTGGCTAGCGTAACCGAGGCACTAATTCGGGCACGAGACCGGAATGTTACCGTTCGCCTGGTACTGGACGATGACCATATGGTGCTCGATGATGAGAGCACGATTGATATGCTGCGCGAGGACGGGATGGTCGTCTACTGTGAAGACAGTGAAGAACGCCCAAACAACTATGATATCCGCTGTGATGACCGCGGAGCATTCATGCACAACAAGTTCTTCATCATCGACAGCTCTATCGTGTGGATGGGGTCAATGAATCTGACCCATAATGGGGTTTACAATAACAACAACAACTTCATCCGGATCAACTCCAGCCGCCTTGCGACCAACTACCAGAACGAGTTTGACGAAATGTTCGAAGATGGGATTTTTACCGATCGTGACGATCCTGAGAACACACCTTTCCGGCGGCTGACGATCAACGGGATTCTGGTTGAGACCTATTTCTCACCAGAAGACGGGGAGTTGATTGAGGAACGGATCGTCGAGCTTATCCAGGGGGCGGACACATCGATCGCGATGCTGGTCAATATCGTCACGCTCGAATCTATCGGTGATGCTGCGGTCGATCGTTTCAATGATGATGTTGATGTTAGGGCTGTCTTCGAAAGCAGAGGTAGCTCACAAGGAGAGATGGTTACCCTGGCCTGTGCGGGTGTCCCGGTTCGGGAGGATGGCAACCGTGCGTATACCTTCCACCACAAGGCGATCGTCATTGATGGCGAGATTGTCATTACAGGTTCGTATAATTTCAGCGCCAGTGCTCGGGACGATAACAGTGAGAACGTGCTGATCATTCATTCCCCCGAGATCGCTGAACAGTACCTGGCCGAGTTTGAGCGGCGGTTTAACGATCCAGACGCGGAAGATCCCATGGCTGAGGGGTTGAGTTGCCCTAACTAGCGCCTGTACAACAAGAAATTCGATGGCTACTGGGTCCCGATGGGTGTCGCGGGCTGGCGGTCGGTCTCTTTTCCAGCTTTGCAATGAGGCCGATAGACATCAACAACCCAAACGAGATTGAAGTCATAGCTTACCAGGAGCAGACAACGGGTGGATATCCCAGATCCTCATTCGGTACAGGAGGAATTTGGTCCCGGTATTATCCGGGAGTGGCTATATGGTGGCAAGATCATGGCCATCACCGCAGAGTCATCGACGAAGGAGACCGTTGATCTCTGGACAAAGGCCTTGTCAGAGACGATTGAACAATGGCCGGACGATAGACCCTACCTGGTCTTGATCGACACTTCCAAAAGTGTCTTGACGCCCTATGTTCGGCAACAAGCTATGCATCTCGCGAGTTTGCGGCCTGACCTGGATGGGCGGGCCGCTATTGTCGTCGCCGCGACAACTATCGGGCAGTTGACCCGCTTTTTTGTCACCAACCGTCTGAACCAGGCCAATCCGACGCGCGAACGGCGCGTGTTTTTCACCCGCGAAACTGCTCTGGCATGGTTAGAAGCGGCTATGCAATAGGATGCTTCGATTGTAATGACTGATATGCCCATCTCCCAGCAGGAGAATCCCCTGGATGATCCTGGGCGTGCGCTAACCCAGCAAGAGATCGCACGTGCCGCGATTATCGTTATGGCGTCATACGTCCTGAGTGGCGTGCTGGGACTGGTGCGGCAGATGGTGCTGGCCTCAGCTTTTGGTGCTGACCGCGAACTGGACGCCTTCTACGCGGCCTTGCGCGTTCCCGAGACACTCCTGGCGCTTATTGCTGGTGGCGCGCTGGGTTCAGCTTTCATCCCGGTCTTTTCCGGCTTCCTGGGGCGAGATGAATTCGATGATGCCTGGCAGCTAGCTAGCACGGTGATGACGTTAGTAACGATTGTAGCGACGATTGCCGCCGGGATCGGACTGTTATTAGCACCCTTCCTCATTGGTAATCTGCTACTGCCCGGTGCTGATTCGGATACGCAAGCCCTGGCTGTCGAGATGATGCGCGTGATGCTGATCTCAGTCATTATTTTTGGCCTCTCAGGTTTGCTTATGGGGATCCTCAATGCGTACCAGCATTTTGTGGCACCAGCGCTGGCGCCTAGTATGTATAACCTGGGCATCATTCTGGGGGCACTCTTTCTGGTGCCATCGCTGGGGGTGCATGGCCTAGCCTGGGGTGTTGTGATCGGCGCGGCCCTGCATCTTGTGGTGCAGATTCCTGTAGCGAGCCGGTTGCCATTTCGACGGCTACGGCCTTCTTTGCGCGTGAATGCACCCGGTGTGCTCGAAGTCATGCGTTTGATGGGACCGCGCCTGCTTGGGTTGGCCGTCGTGCAGATCAACTTCTGGGTTAATATCGCACTGGCCAGCACAATGGTCGAAGGCAGCATCACGGCCCTGCAAACCGCCTATGCTCTGATGTTCACTGTGCTTGGCATTCTGGGGCAAAGCCTCGGAACGGCCGTCTTCCCGACGTTATCAACACAGCATGCTCAGGGTGATCATACTGGCTTCCAGCGAACATTCGGCAGCGCTCTGCGTAACGTGTTGTTCCTGAGCATTCCGGCTGGACTCGGGATGGCCGTGCTCTCCGTGCCAATTGTTGGGACGCTATTTGAGCGCGGCGAATGGACTACTGCTGACACGCAGGCAACAGCCTGGGCATTAGTCTTCTACAGCATCGGCCTGGCCGGCCATGCCGCTTTGGAGATCCTGGCCCGGACCTTCTACGCGCTGCATGATACCTGGACCCCCGTAAGAATCGGGGTTGGTGCCATGCTCCTGAATATCCTCTTAAGTGTAGTGTTTGTCCTTTTGTTTGATGTGTTGGGGGCAGATTCCTTCCGGCGGGGACCGTTTGCCGGGCTGGCGTTGGCCAATAGTCTGGCCACGGCGCTGGAGAGCGCGATTCTCTGGGTGATCTTGCGGCGGCGTATTCCGGCGATGGACACCCGCCCGATTATCCGCACTCTGGTCCGGACAGCGCTGGCCGGCGCTGGCATGGTGGGCATTGTCCTGCTGTGGTTACTGGTCGCTGACACGTGGCTCGTATTATTTCAGCTCGTTGGTGGCATACTGGTGGGTGCAATTGCGTTCTGGGGATTGGCGCTGGCCATGCGGATTGAGGCGGCTCAGTCGGTGCCGCGCCAGATCTTGTCGCGGTTTCGCCGCACATCTATGTAAGTGACTCGTCGCAAATGCGCCGGTGGCTACAGGCGACGCACCGTCTTTCGTCCGCATGGGAGCGATCCGGCAGGCTGTTATGCTGTGCGCGTATTTCGTCAATAAGCTCCAGAAGGTCCAGCACGACGGGCTCGTTGTAGTCCACCTCGAAGGTACGGTCATCATAGCGAATGACGCCATACCTTGGCGCGTGGTCCACTGCCTGGTGGATCAATAGGCAGTAGACAAGGATTTGAGCCACGTGGCTGTCATGCGGGTAATCGCCAGGTGCCTTTCCTTTTTTGACCATGACGGGCACCGGGCTTTCGCCGTCGGCTAGAATGAAATCAGGTCGCCCGGTAACGCCGTACTCGTAAGAAACCAACTGCCAGCGTAAACGTTGTTTATACGGTCCCTCGTAGTCTGGCAGCTTCTCGAGGCGCTTAGGCTGTCGACGCCGGCTAATCCAAAGACCCCATAGAAACAGTCCCCCCATGACAAGAACCACGATGGCAAGCAATTCCAAGATCTTATGCCCTATACCATTAGAATGGCGCCAAGGACAATGGCGAGACCAGTCAACGCAAAGGCGACCATGAACAGGCGGCGTTCCAGCCGTTGGCGCTTGCGGATGATCTGGCGGTCATAGGCCCAGGCGCGTTGGCAATACACATAGCGTGCAATCTCGCTGGCGGTGAGTAGCTTCTTATTACGCGACCTTGACACCTCTGCTGAATACCCTCCCCAATTGGCTATCAGTACTGCTAACTAAGCCATGATGATGTTAAACAGGATGGCTGGGTGGAACTTCGTCGCGCTACCCCAGCGAGACCCGAAAGCCGTTTCCAGGTGGAGATGCTCCGCGCTAGAGAAGCCGGTATTACCTGTTTTCCCGATGATGGTGTCCAGTATGATCGCCTCGCCGACGCTAACCCGCATCTCACTCAGGTGGGCATATAGAACGAAGACGCGATCGGTTTCACTGGCGCCCATACGGCGGAGCTGGGCTTGTGCCGAACGGGGAATATCCTCGAGGCGGTGCGACAGGACAATATGATGGCCGTAGCCGAAGCCCCAGTTCGTGTCGCTGAAGATACGGCGCTGCTGCTCGGGGTCGCTGGTGAAATAGTTGGGAGGATCGCCCGTGCAGTTCTGGCAGAAGTGGGCCCGGTCGATCGTTGCATCCAGCGCGATGCGCAGCTCTTGCGGCCCGCCGGTGCCGAAGTCAACCCCGTGGTGCGATGGATTATTCGATGGGCGAAAACCCTGAGTAATGCGGCCTGCAACCGGGCGCGCCAGGCGGTCATCATTGGTAAACGCCGCGCAGTCACCAAGCAAGGTGACGAGATCAGAGCGGATATAACCATCCTGGCCCTCGAAATCGATTTCGACCCAGGTGAAGCCGTCAGTTTGTGGCGCCGTAATATCTTTGACACCATACGTCTCATCTTTGAGGCCCATTCCCAGGCGCGCGCTTGCAGTTGTGGGTAACGCACGCACTGATACACGGGGCAAACCAACCAGCGCAAGGCAACCATCGCTTGGTCGCTCATCGGGAGGGGGCGTTTCATCCGCCTCGGGTTGGAGGTGGGTGAACAGGTTGAGGCAATCTCCGGTCATCTTCACTAGGTCTTCGCGTACCCACCCGGTATCCCCGTTGAATTCAAAAGAAAACCAGTGAAACCCCTGATCATCTTTGGGCGCGATACTGACGATAACAAATTGGTTGCCACGGGACAAGACGCCGCGGATCGAATGGGCCAGGCCAGCGCCACTCCGTACTGTTGCTGCTGTGACGCTGACTTCCCCGCGACAATCACCGGCCAGGACTTCGGGGGTGGTTGCTGGTTGGCGCTCAGTCTCGGGGGGGCTGACCAGTGGTTCTGGCTCGGATTCGGTTCCAGCCGTGTCAACTCTGGCTTCGACTGTCGTGCTGAGTGCGCCCAATTTGGCGCAATCACCGGCCAACTGGGCCAGGTCCTCACGAATCCAACCTTGCATGTTATTGGCGGGCAACGTAACACGAATCCAGGTGAAGTTCTCGGCATCGGGATTTGAGAGCCGGTGTGCAGGTAGACGCTCATCTCGCCGGGCAATACCGACGATGGAGGTCTCGGCCTGTGGTTGAACGCGGATATTGGCGGCATCAACGGTTACAACAGCATAGCAGTTATCTGGCATGGCGGCAGTCCCCTCGCGCAATATTGTAGAAGGTATCCTCTTTATACCCGAAAGCACCTCAAAAGCAAAAGCAGATGTAGACCTGGGCTGATCATTTTCCACCCGGCGGGTTTGTTTTGATTGACCTTTGACATTTGTCATGGCTTTCACATACACTCATAACGCTATCTGGAACCAAGAACGGGCAGGATGCGTATAGTTAGATGTGGGGAACGTAGCATTCTGTTCGTTAACTATTGCAATTAGTTAGGGAGACCGACAACACATGAGCCAGAATCCTAACAACCGACCGGTTGTTCAAGTGAATGATGTCCGCAAAGATCTGAAGATGGGGCAGGTGACGGTTAAAGCCCTGCGCGGTGTATCAATGGAAGTCAAACGAGGAGAATTCCTGAGCATTATCGGCCCCTCAGGTAGCGGTAAATCAACGTTATTGGGTATCGTCGGCGGGTTGGATACCCCTACCTCGGGCACGGTCCTGATCGACGGTGTGGACATTACCAATCTCAGCGAACGTGAGTTGACCCGTATCCGGAATGAGAAAATCGGCTTTGTCTTCCAGTTCTTCAATCTGGTGCCGACACTTACGGCGCTGGAAAACGTTGCCTTGCCGATCCAGTTTTCGCGCAATCGCAAATTCACGCCCCAACAACGGGCCGTCGAGCTACTCCAGATGCTGGATATGGGCGATCGCCTTCACCATCGCCCCAACCAGCTCTCGGGGGGCCAGCAGCAGCGTGTCGCGATTGCCCGCGCTCTGGCCAACAATCCGCCCTTGATTATGTGTGATGAGCCGACTGGTAATCTGGACACGGTATCCGGGGCGCTGGTGCTTCAAGCGTTGCGCGATGTGCAGGAGCAGACGAGCACCACTGTGATCATGGTGACCCATGACATGGATCTCGCAGCCCAGGCCGATCGAGTGCTTCCGTTGATAGACGGCCGCATCGTTGACGAGGTTGATCCTCGCTCGACGGCGCAGATGCGGGCTTTGAAGGAGCTGCGCGAAGAACGTGAGCGACAAGCAGCAGAAATTGCCCAGGCGGAGGCGTAGCCCATGCTAGAACGATTTCTTTTCTATGTGCGGCATTCCTTCAACGATCTGAAGGTTAATCGCCAGCGGACCCTGTTTGCGCTGCTGTGTATTGGCGCTGGCGTGGCGGCGATTGTCAGCCTGCAGACGCTGGCTGTCATGATGAACAACACGCTGACGGGCAGCCTTCAGGAGAGCAATCGCGGTGATATTCGTATCTCCCCGAGTTTTGCTTTCGAGGAAGATGAGGACGATGAGCGGGGCTCTGGTCAGGGCCAGCCAGATACCGGTACCGACATTGACCGGGGTATTGAGGAAGGCATCCTGGTTGAGAGCGATGGCGCTTTCGAAGGCGTGACCCAGATCTCACCCCAGGGCCTGGAGGCCTTAGAGACCTGGTTTGCCGAGAATACGGATGGCGCCACCCTGACCTATCGCCAACAACCTATTAGTTTTGATTCAGCGACCAGTATCGCGATCCCAGAACGTGACACGGATGCGATCTTCATCCAGAACTACTTCATCGAGAGCGATCTCTATCCACTCTATGGTGAGATTGAGAGCGAAGAAGACGAGTCGCTCGACGAGTTACTCAACGAGCCCACGGATATCGTCATCAGCCGCAATCTCGCTGATGACCTTGGAGCTGAGGTTGGTGACCGGGTACGTGTTTCTGGTGCCAGTGAAGATTTTGTCCTACGGGGGATTATCCCTACTCGTGAGGAGTCCGGCTTCCAGAACTTCCTGGGCAACCTGACGGGCTACTTTTTCCTCGATGTCCGCTCGGTAGCGCTCTTTGATGACATGGAACCGCAAGTAGCGACAGAAGTGTATGTCCAGCTCGAGAATCCCGATGAGGTTGACGAGGTCGCCACAGCGCTAGTTGAGGACTACCCGTACCTGAACACAACCACGACCACTGATCTCGAAGAGACAAATGAGCAGATTTCCAGTACGGTCGATGATCTGGTGGTCATCATGGGGTTGGTTTCTCTGCTGATTGGTGGCATCGGGATCGTCAACACCATGCTGGTCATTGTGAGCCGCCGCACAACTGAGATCGCTGTCCTCAAGACGATCGGCCTTG
>JAADYW010000251.1 GCA_010092845.1 Chloroflexota bacterium | reverse complement strand
TCTGAGGAGATCAGTGTCCTGGAGACGTTTGCCCAGGGTGAGGAAAAACGCACCCTGGACCTGCGCACCCAGCAGGGCCGGGATCAAATGTTACGTACCCTCGAATTGCTGTTCATGAGTCCAGCTTTCCAATGGCGCTAAACAGAGAATTGAGGAGGAAACCAATGCCGCTACCCCAGACACGACGGAACCTGCTCTCCCGGCGCGACTTCATCCGCGCAACCGCCAGCCTGAGCGGGCTGACAGCGCTGCGTGCGCTCTGGCCGGGCTGGCTACCTCGCCTGGCGTTTGCCCAGAATGGCATACAGGGCGATGTGATCGTCTGTATATTTTTGCGCGGTGGGGCCGATGCGTTGAATATGGTCGTCCCTTTCGGTGATGACAACTACTATCGCGCGCGGCCACTCCTGGCAATGCAGCCACCCGATAGCCGGGCTAGCAGTCGCTCTCTCGAACTTGACGGGTTTTTCGGCCTGAACCAGGATATGAGTGCGTTGCACGAGATTTTCAGGGCCGGCCATATGACAGCTATCCACGCCTGCGGCCCGCCAAATGTCTCGCGCAGCCACTTCGAAGCAATGGACCTCATGGAGCGGGGGACTGATGGCGAAAGCGGTGCCGATTCGGGCTGGCTGGGGCGTCACCTGATGACGACTGCAAGCACAGACGACTCGCCGCTACGCGCCATCGGCTGGGACGAGAGCCTCCAGAAGAGCCTGCGCGGGTATGTCTCGGCAATGGCACTCCAGTCGATCGCCGATTTCCACCTGCATGGCGATCAAGAACTGGCCGATGACATGAGCGTTGCGCTTTCCGCGATGTATCAAGATGAGTCGGTAGCCTATAATCATACAGCCCAGGCAACACTAGAGGCGCTTGAAACAGTCAGAAAGATCGACATTGACCGCTACCGCCCTGCGAACGGGGCCGAATATGACGAGACGGACCTGGGGATGGCGCTCAAGCAGACGGCGGCCCTCATCAAAGCCGAGGCGGGTCTCGAAGTCGCATGCATTGACCACGGCAATTTCGACACGCATGTCGCCCAGAGCCAGCTTCTACCGGGGCTGGTCACGCCATTTGCTGACAATCTGCGGGCCTTTCACGATGATCTACTGAGTTACATGGATCGCGTTACCGTGGTCGTGATGTCGGAATTCGGCCGGCGCGTCCAGGAAAACGGCGGCGGCGGCACTGATCATGGGCATGGTGGCGTGCTGTATCTGATGAGCACCCATGTAGCCGCGCAGCCCGTCATCGCCAACTGGCCGGGCCTGAACGACGATTTTCTTGAGAATGGGGATCTGCAGATCACCACCGACTACCGCGACGTGCTCAGCGAGGTACTCCTGCACCGAGCGCGGCGCACCAACCTCGACGTCGTGTTCCCGGGCCACAATTACGCGCCGGTGGGTGCCATCCGGGCGGAGTAACGTGGGAGGAAGCGATCAGGACGGGCCGTTGTCGCTGGACTTCACCGATTGGTAGGGGATAAACACCGGGGTATTGGTGACATCATCGTGGTAGATGGCGGCATTGATGCGAAAATGCCGGGCCATGATCTCAGGTGTCAGAATATCCACTGGCGCCCCATCCGCCACGATACGGCCTTGATTGAGGACGACCATCCGCCGGGCGAAACGTGCCGCCTGGTTGAGGTCATGCAAGACCACTACGATCGTGATGTTGTGCTGGCTATTCAAGCTGGCGATCAGCTCCATGATCTCCATCTGGTAGCCGATATCGAGATAGGTGGTTGGCTCATCGAGCAGCAGCACTGGTGTATCTTGGGCCAGTGTGAGGGCGATCCAGGCCCGCTGGCGCTCGCCACCGGACAAGGTATCCACCGGGCGGTCTGCCAGCGCGACCATGTGCGTCAATGAGAGCGCGCGCTCGATGGCAGCATGGTCCTGACGGGTTAGCATACGCAGCGGGCCAGAATGGGGATAGCGCCCTTGTTCAACCAGTTCGCGGACGGTCAAGCCGGCCGGGCTGGTATGGCTCTGGGGTAAGATTGCCAGACGGCGGGCGACCTCCAGTGTGGCATATTGGCTGATGCTCTTGCCATCCAGGTAGACAATCCCCCGCCGGGGGCGAAGCAAACGCGCCATAGCCTTAAGGAGCGTTGATTTACCCGAGCCGTTGGGGCCCACCAGGGCCACCAGTTCCCCTGCATTGATCGCGAGATCAAGCTGGGGCAAGACCAGGTGCTTGCCATAGCCCACGGCCAGATCTTCGGTCTGGAGCTGGGTATCGTCCACCGTCAAATCCCTCGGCGTGCCAACAAAAACAGGAAGAACAGTGCCCCTAGCATTGACGTAACCGCGCCAACGGGCAGGTTGTTGATCCCGATTGCGCTTTCGCCGGCAAACTCAATTGTCAATGCCCGGGCGATAATATCCGAAAGCAACAATAGCATACTGCCAAATACGGTGGTGAATAGCAAGAGGCGTCGATGATCGCTGCCGACAATCTGGCGGGCGATATGCGGTGCCATCAAGCCGATAAAGGCGATATTCCCCGCCACCGAGACCGACGTCGCAGCGAGGGCTACCGCCGCGAAAATCAGCGCGACCCGGGCCAGCTCCACGGGCATGCCTAATCCACGCGCAACACCGTCCCCCAGCATCATCACGTTGGCAACCCCCGCTGTGGCCAAGCCTAGCGGTAATGCGATGACGATGTAGGGCAAAATCGCTTCCCAGTGCGACCAGCCACGCCCATGTAGTGATCCGATCAGCCAGCGCATGATGGTCGCGGTGTCTTGCTGGTCAATCAACAGCAGGAAGGATGAAAAGGCGTTCAGCAAAGCAGCCATGAGCACCCCGGTCAGTGTTAGCCGAATGGGTGTCGTGCCGCCCTTCCAACTTAACGCATAGACCCCCAAACCGCTGAGCAAGCCGCCACCAAGGGCGATGGGCGGCATCAGATATGTGGGTGGCAGCCCGTAGAGATAGAGCCAGATGACCAATGCCAGAATCCCACCCGGCATGATTCCCATTAACGCTGGAGACGCAAGGGGATTCTGGGTCACACCCTGCAATATCGCGCCCGATAGCCCCAACATGGCCCCAACCGCCAGCGCAATTAGAGCGCGAGGTAGACGAAGATCATGTACGATCGTGTAAGCTAGGCTGTCCTCTTGCTGGCCAAATAGCACGGCCAGGACATCTGCGAGGGGTACATACTGGCTGCCCACCGCAATATGCACCAGAAACAGCAGACCAAGTGCTATCAGATTGAGCAGAATGAATAGCGGGAAACGGCGGACAACCCATTTTGTCTGGCGGATTTGTGCAGAGACTGTCGTCATTGACCGCGTTTTCCGGAACTGAAACCCATCTTAGACTACTTGATATGGGTGATCTCACGCCGCAGCAGCACAAGAAGCACCGGTGCACCCAATAGCACGGTGAACAGGCCCACCGGCAACTCAATAGGAGCCATGACGGTACGCGCCATCAGGTCAGCCGCAATTACCAGAAACGCACCAAACAGACCCGCGACAGGCATTACGCGCCGGGCATCGTGCGTGCGCAGGATGCGGCGTGCCACATGGGGCGCAAGCAGCGCCACAAAACTAACCGGGCCGGCAACTGAAACCACTGCCGCCACCAGCGCAATGCTGATACCAAAGATCGCCAGCCTGGCGCGCACCACTGGCAAGCCCAGGCCTTCAGCCAGATCGTCGCCCAATTGGAGCAGATTCAGCGCCCGCGTCGATAACAAGGCCAGCGGTACGCCGATCACTAACCAGGGCAGAATGAGATGCACATCATCCCAGCCACGATTACACAAGCTCCCCACCATGAAGCGATAGAGGACCTGAATGTCGAATGGTTCACCGAGATTAATCACCACCAGCAGCAGAGCATTCAGGAAGGCCGTAATCGCAGCACCTACCAACACCAGGCGCACCGGCTCAACTTTTAAGGTGGTGGCAAATAGCAACATCATACCAGCAGCGATCCCACCCGCCATTGCCAGAAGAGGCAACTGGCCTGCCGGTACCCCGATGTTGAAGACCGTAATCGATGCCACGACAACCACCGCACCCGACGATACCCCCAGAAGCCCAGGTTCGGCCAGTACATTGTGCATCGAATCCTGAAGCATCACACCGGCAATCGCCAGCGCACCACCGACCATCATCCCCAGCACAAGCCGCGGCAGGCGCAACTCATGCACGATGACATGGGGAATACGTTCGGCGCGGGTAACGTCGTCAGCGTCGAGGAACAGCACATTGAGCACCTGTTCGTGCGTCAGCTCGTACTCCCCTGTGCTCAGGGCCACAACTCCGATCCCGAACAAGGCCGCTGCTAGCAGGAAGCTTACCGTAACCGTCCACCCAAACTGCACCAGATTCAAGGCGGGACGAGCCGCGAGCGGTGCAGACTGATAGTCACTAATCGTTGCCATTGCTACGTCCTGACTATGAAAGGGCAGGGCGAGCCTACCCTTTCAGTGCTAGTGATTCCGCACCTGACTATTCTTCTTCGGCAGCTCCGGGTTCCTCGGTGGCTTCTTCTATGGGCTCGTCTTCGTCGCCGATTGCCTCCAGGGCCGCCTGAATCTCTTCCTCGGTCAACGGCTCAGGGAAGACATCCGGGTAGAGAAGCGGCATGGCCTCGTCAAGCGTCATGGTCATGAAGTGGAAGCCATGACCACCCCGCCAAACCCAGGGCACGATACTGTAAACTGCATCGTTCTCAACAGCCGACAGTGCCATCCACAGCGGGTTCTCCTGCATGGCCTGGATGACTTCGTCATTCTGGGTGCGGTCGGTATCGTAGCCGCTGAAGAAGATCACATCGGGATCGACTTCCAGGATTGCCTCAAACGAGAAGTACTCATAGCCAAATGCCCCAAATGGTCCTGCATTTTCCGGAAGTTCAAAGGGGCATGTCGCCAGGTCCTCAAAAAGCATGCAGGTCTGGCCGTTATCAGCCTCGACGAACATCGTATCGTCCTCAGCGGCACCGAAGACAATCAGGATTGACTTGGTATCATCAGGCGCCAGGGCTTCATACGCAGCATAGCGGTCACTGAATGCGGCGATTACTGGCTCGGCCGCATCTGGATCGCCGGTGATGGTGGCGATGGTGCGGAGTTGTTCGGCGGTATTGTCGACAGTCCGCGGCAGAATCAGATACAGTGGCGCAATGCTTTGCAGCGGCTCGCGGAGCGGCTCGAAGAAGCCAACCTGGCCGATAACCACATCCGGATCAAGCGCCGCGATCTGCTCAAGATCTGGCTGCATACCCCCTTCAATAACAACAATATCCTCGTTCAGTTCACCGAAATGCTGCTCATAAGGGATGGTCAGCAGATCGGTCATCCCGACGGGTTCCAAGCCCAGCACATAGAGATGATCCAGACAGGCAATGCTCAGACAGAGAATGTCCTCGACGGGTTCTTCAAACGTCAGCGCTGCCCCCGTCTCGTCCTCGATCGTGAGCGGGAACTCGGGTCCATCCTGTGCGGAGCCGGTCGATAGCGGCATTAAGCTTACCAACAACAAGGCCAAGGCAATAAGGATACCAAAACGCTTCATATTCAGACCCTTTCTTTGGTCAATTCAAATCAGCAATGTATTCAAGAACAGCGTGGGCCGACTGTTCACCCTGTGCAATGCAATCAGGCACGGCCAAGCCACGATAAGAACTGCCCGTCACGAAGACCCCGGCAGGTAGTGCACGTTCTATCGCAGCAACATGGTCCAGGTGGCCAACGGCCGCCTGGGGATAGCTATCTAGCCAGCGCGCAATGCGGTATTCTACTGGCTGCCCAGATATTCCGACGAGGTCATGTAGTTCGCGCACCACTGTTGCGGCCAGTTCCTCATCAGACAACTCAGCGATTTCTGGCTGACCACCGCCAAAAAAGACACGTATCAGCGTGTAATCACTCGGGCTGCGATCGGGTAGCTTATTGGATGTCCAGGTGACGGCATCGATGGCGCGTTTCTCGCGGCGCGGGATCATCAACCCCTGCATGCGCCGCTCAGTCTGCGCATCTTCCGACTTAAAAATAAGTGAAATCGTGCCAATGTGGACATGCTCGATCTGCGCGAGTTTCGCGGCCACTTCCGGCGCCATGTCGCCCAGCATGGCGGCGCTCGCATTGGCAGGGGTAGCCAACACCACGCTATCGGCTGTCATGGCGGCGCCATCCGTCAAGTTGAGCCGGTAACCACCGTTCTCGCGGGAAATCGACTGCACGCCCATCTCCAGGCAAAGCCGGCCGTTGAGCTGGGTCACCACCTCATCCACCAATGATTGCGCACCCTGTTTGAACGTGATAAAGCGCGGCGGTTTCTCTGCGCCGTCTGCGGCCGGCGGCGCCTTGCGCGCCTGGCGCATGCGGGCAAAGAGTGCCCAGAAAAGACTTCCATATTGCGCTTCCAACTCGCGCATGATGGGCGAGGTTGTCAGAATACTCTGCTCCTCAGGATTGGTGTTATAGATCCCGCCCAGGATGGGGCCAATGAACTTCTCAAGGGCCTCTTTGCCCAGACGGCGGCTGGTAAACTGCGCCAGCGACTCATCCGCATCATCACCTTTACGCGGCACCAGTGGCTCAAAAGCCATACGGAGCTTGCCCCACGGCGACATGATCGGGGACGTGACAAAGGGTAGCGGTTTGAGCGGCACTTCAATCGGGCGCCCCTTACTGAGGATGAAGATATCACGGGTCTCATCGGACGAAGCGATGTACTCCACCCCCGCCTCGCGCGCCAGATTGAGCGCGCCTGGCTTGCGCGTCACGAATGACTCCGGGCCGGCATCAATAATGAAGGGCCGGTCGCCATAGCCTTCGACAACCTCAGTCAGGATCTTGCCGCCCCAACGCGGCGATTGCTCTATCAAGGCGTAAGCGGTCTCACCTTGCTGCTGGAGATACCAGGCGGCACTCAGTCCCGCGATTCCACCGCCAACAATAGCAACCCGTACATGGTTCTGCGTTTGTTCCATAGTCTTCTAAGAAATCCTTCTAATCAGCAGCCTCGCTGTGATACGGCAGTGCTGTAGCCCCACGCGGGCGCGCCAGCCAGCCTTCCGTCTCCTGGCGCACAATTGCCGTCATCGCATCCAGCCAGGCCGGATGTGCGTTCAAACATGGTGCGAGCATCAGCTCGCCGCCTCCCGCCTTGTGAAATAGCTCGCCACCCTCATTGCCGATCTCGTCGAGGGTCTCCAGGCAATCTGTCGTGAAACCGGGACAGGCAGCCAACAGGCGCCGTATCCCGTTCTTGCCATAGGCCTCAATCGTCTCGTCGGTATAGGGTTGTAACCACGGCTCTGGCCCAAAGCGCGACTGGTAAGTGAGTTGCCAATCAGACTCAGCCAGGCCCAGGGAAGTGGCCAGCAATTGGGCCGAAACCTCACACTGCTTGTGGTAAGGGTCGCCCGTTTTGGCATAGCGTCGCGGGATGCCGTGAAACGAGAACAGGTACTTATCCGGCGCCTGATCCTGTTCGGCAAGATAATCGGTGATCGCCTGCTTCAGGGCCTCGATATAGGCCGGGTGGTCATAATACGGCTCAACGAAGCGTAGGGTCGGCGCAGACCGCTTACGGTCGAAGAACAGCGGGCAGCGCCGGCCAAAAGCCGCCCTATTGACAGCATCGTAGACCGAAGCCGTAGTCGATGACGAATACTGCGGATACATCGGGAAGACCAGGATGCGGTCAATACCGACGTCTTCCAGACTCTGGATGGCGCTACCAATGCTCGGATTGCCATAGGTCATCCCCAGGACAACACGATAGCCATCCCCCAGCCGCGCTTGAAGTCCCGCCACCTGTTGCTCTGAATAGACCAGTAGAGGTGATCCTTCCGGCAGCCAGATGCGTTGATATAGGCGGGCCGATTTTCGCGGGCGGGTATTAAGGATGATGAGGCGTAACAATAACTGCCACAGGAACGGATTGTAATCTACAACCCGCATATCCGAGAGGAATTGCTTAAGATAGCGCCGGAGAGCGCGCGGAGTTGGTTCATCAGGAGTGCCCAACTGGGCGACAAGAACACCAATAGGCTGTTT
>JAADYW010000041.1 GCA_010092845.1 Chloroflexota bacterium | reverse complement strand
CGCATGGAGTATGTTGCTCAGATCGCTGATCAGAACCGCGCCCGCTCAAGCCAACTAGGAGGACCCGTGGGTGAACTGTCCCCGCTCGTATTGGAGGCTTTTGCCAGCATCATGCGCGAGCGTGTCGACGAAATGCGCTGGACGCTTCCTGAAATGTGTGAACCACTCAATACCCCGATGTTTCGGCGCACGCTAGCGCTAGCCGTTGCTCGGCCTTGAGTGAATGAGGGCTTGATGAGATCGTCCTGTTGGCATTACGCATTCTGAGTAAAATACTCCGGCTTTATCCGGTCACAATAGCAGGATAAATAACCATGCGACAACACGTGTCGATTGCTGGCGTCGGCTATACCGCCGTAGGTGAGCACTGGGAGCGCAGTCTGGCAGACCTGGCGCTAGAGGCGATTCAGGCCGCACTGGCAGATGCCCGCCTCGGTCCAGGTGACGTCGACGCCCTGGTAGTGGGCAATGCGCTGGCATCCCTCTTCAGTAGCCAGGCCCATCTTGGCCCGATAATTGCCGCTCACGCCGGTCTGCACGGGATTGAGGCCTTGCGAATTGAGGGCGCCGACGCTGCGGGTGGGCTGGCGTTGCGGTCCGGAGCAGCACTAATCAGTAGCGGTACCGCACAGACTGTTGTCGTCGTCGGCGTTGAAAAGACAACAGATTGCCTCGGCCCGGAGCGGGTTTCAGCACTGGCGACCCTGCTAGACGCTGAATATGAGGCAGTCCATGGGATCACCCCCACTGCCGTGGCGGGGCTACTCATGCGACGGTACATGCATGCCTATGGGCTTGAGATGGACGATTTTGAGGGATTCAGTATCAACGCGCACCAGAACGGTAGCCAGAATCCGAAGGCAATGTTTCGCAATCAAATCAAACCGGGTCGCTTCGCCGCTGCACCCATGGTGGCAGACCCGGTCAACCTGTTCGATGTTGCCCCGGAAGCCGATGGCGCGGCTGCGGTCGTCCTGACCGCGAATGAACAGATTATCCAGCAGATACCCATGCCAATCCGGGTTGTGGGTAGCGCGGCGGCAACGGATTCGCTGGCGCTTCACCAGCGGGAAGATATGCTGTTCTTGCGGGCGGTGAACCTGGCGGCCGGGCGTGCATTTGAACAAGCGGGCATAACTCCTGGCCAGGTTGACATCCTGGAGGCACATGATGCCTATACTGTCTTGACAGCGCTCCAGCTTGAGGCGGCGGGTTTTGCCGAAAAGGGCCAGGGATGGCGGTTGGCGGCTGAGAATCGTATTAGCCGGGATGGTGATTTGCCGGTCAGCACCTTTGGCGGCCTCAAGGCGCGGGGCAATCCGCTTGGGGCAACCGGCGTCTATCAGGTTGCAGAGATAACCCTACAGTTGCGTGGCGAAGCCGATGATCTCCAAGTGCCGGGCGAGCCGCAATTAGGTATGGCCCTGAATCTCGGGGGACTAGGAAGCACAGCCACGACTCACCTATTGGAACGAGTCGATCGCTAACTCAGCACCACTACTACTGCCAATACCAGATTCTTAGGGCTTCCGCTAAATCCAATACCGTTCCAGGGAGTATCCTTGGCTTAAAAACTGCTTGTCCCGATGATTCCCCGACAGATAGAATCTGGCTTCTGTAAGCTGTTTGAGGTATAATAGCTCGATGCACAAAATGGCAAAACAAGGCCAGATCCGCCAGGAAGATAGTATATCCTCATTTTCCCTCTCAAATGGCAAATTGCAACTACAGACACGGCGGATTTGGGCAGCATCGAATAAGCGAACCAGAAAGGGGAACAACACAGGCATCTAACCGGCCCAACGCCTGTTCAAGCCTGTCAGACTTCATATGGATATAGGTACTGTGCGGTCAGTTCGTATTGACGAGGAGATGCGGGGCGCCTACCTGGATTATGCGATGAGCGTCATCGTATCCCGGGCACTGCCCGACGCACGTGATGGGCTGAAACCCGTTCACCGGCGAATCCTCTATGCCATGCAGGATATGGGAGTGCGTGCAAATTCCCCCTATCGCAAGAGCGCTCGAATTGTTGGTGAGGTGCTGGGTAAGTTCCATCCTCATAGCGATGCAGCCGTCTATGACGCGATGGCACGCATGGCTCAGGGCTTCTCGATGCGCTATCCGTTGGTTGATGGCCAGGGCAACTTTGGCTCGATTGACGGCGATCCGCCAGCCGCGATGCGCTATACCGAGGCCCGCATGTCGCGCTTCGCTGAAGAGCTTCTGCGTGATATTAACGCCGACACAGTCGATTTCACCCCCAATTTCGATGGTTCGCTTGAGGAACCGAACGTTCTGCCTGCCTGTGTCCCCAATCTGCTGTTAAATGGCAGTAGCGGTATTGCCGTAGGCATGGCCACCAACATCCCACCCCATAACCTGCGCGAGATTACGGATGCAATCGAATATCTCATCAACCGGATGATTGATTATGAAGGCGACCGGTTGGAATTTGCCGTGTCTGATGTAACGGTTGATGATCTCATGCAGTTTGTGAAGGGCCCCGATTTCCCCACGGGCGCGCTGATGGGTGGTGATGAACTCAAGGAGGTCTATGCAACTGGCAAGGGGCGCGTTGTTGTCCGGGCCCAGGCTCACGTTGAAGAGATGACAGATGATCGCTACCGCATTGTAGTTACCGAGATCCCGTATCAGGTCAACAAAGCGACGACCCTCGAACGCATTGCCGCGCTGGTCAATGAGGGGCGGCTGGAGGGTATCGCGGCGCTGCGCGATGAATCCGATCGCGCCGGTATGCGTATTGTGGTGGAGTTGCGAAAGGGCGCCCAGCCAGCAACGATTCTCAATCGCCTGTTCAAGTTCACCCACTTACAGACAACTTTTGGCGTCCAGATGCTGGCCCTGGTTGACCAGGAGCCCCGCCTGCTGAGCCTTAAGCGCCTCCTGATGATCTGGATCTATCACCGCCAGGTCGTGATCGAGCGCCGCTCACGCTTTGAGCTTGAAAAGGCAATGGCCCGCGCACATATCCTTGAAGGCTTGCTCAAGGCGATTAGCAATATTGATGCCGTCATCGAAACTATCCGCCAGGCCGACAGCGCTGAGCTGGCCCGAACCGCGCTTATGGAGCGGTTTGATCTTACCGAGATCCAGGCCCGGGCTATCCTTGATCTTCAACTACGCCGTTTGGCAGCCCTGGAACGTCTGGAACTGGAAAAAGAATATGAGGAAGTACGTGAGCGGATCGAGTATTTGGAGGACTTGCTGGCCCACCCACGCAAAATCCTGGCTCTGATCCGGGATGACCTGAATGAACTGGCGGACAAGTATAGCGACCCACGACGGACCCAGTACGATCCAACCATCTCAACCGATTTTGAGGAAGCCGACCTGGTACGGGATGAAGAGGTCCTGGTGAGCTTGACCCAGCGCGGCTATGTCAAACGCACACCTTCCAAGATTTACCGTTCGCAACGCCGGGGCGGCAAAGGCGTAACAGGTATGACGACGCGCGATGAAGACGTTGTCGAGTATCTGTTCCGTGCTGGCTCGCTGGACCATGTATTGTTCTTCACGGATAAAGGTAAAGTCTACAGTCTACGAACCTACCAGCTACCGGAATACAATCGTGCTGGGCGGGGTGTATTGATTGAAAGCATCTTGCCACTGGAAGTCGGCGAACGTATCACGGCGACGGTATCTGTACCATCCTTTGATGATATTGACGGCTATTTCATGATGTGCACTGTCTATGGCCGGATCAAACGCGTCGCCCTCAGTGATTTTGCCAGTGTGCGTCCCGCCGGTCTGATCGCGATGTCGCTGGATCAAGACGACTATCTGGGCTGGGTGCGGCATACGTCGGGCAACGATGATGTAATCCTGGTAACCCATCATGGACAGAGTATTCGTTTCAAGGAAAGCAATGTTCGCGTCATGGGCCGGCAGGCAGCGGGTGTCAATGCAATACGCCTGGGGGATGGCGACGTCCTATCTGGAATGGACGTGATCCGTGAGGGCAATGATGACCTCGAGATCCTAATCGTAACCGAGCGCGGCTATGGGAAACGCACCAAGCTTGGTGAATTCCGCCGCCAGGCGCGCTATGGCTCCGGTGTCCGTGCAATTGCCAGTGACTTGACCAAGACCGGAGGGGTTATCGGGACGCGCGTTCTGAATGCCGATGAAACCGACCTGACGCTCATAACGCGCCATGGGATCAGCCTGCGAACCGTCATCCATGACATTAGCCTGTATGGTCGTAATGCACAGGGGGTTAAGCTCATCAATATAGACGCAGATGACCAGGTTGTGAGTATCGCGCTCCTGTTGGGTGAGCGCAGCGCGAACGGTCTGGACAACGGACAGCCGCTCGAGCCAGTACCCGATCTGGGCGCGCTACATGGCGACGAGGAGGATTATGACTTGGACGAAGGAGTATGATCTAGCTTGGCCTATCTGAATCAGTACCAACCACCGGATGAAACTCCCGATCACTCCGAGACAGACCAGACACTCTCAGCGGATGGGCGTGTTGTTGGACGTTCCTATGCCGATCTGCCGCAGCCAAAGATCCGGCGACGCAATGGGTTCCTGCGTGAGATTGTTGAAACCCTGCTCCTGGTTGTCGCATTGTACACACTGGTTAATCTCAGTACAGCCCGCTTCGTCGTCGAGGGCAGCAGCATGGAGCCGAACTTCTACACGGATGAATTCGTGATTGTCTCCCGGCTCGCTTATATTCTCGACGAACCCGAGCGGGGTGATGTGATCGTTTTCCACTATGACGTTGAGAACAAGCGCGACTACATCAAGCGGATTGTCGGCCTGCCAGGTGAAGTCATTGAGTTGCGCGACGGGCGCGTATATGTCAACGGGTTGCTTCTCGAGGAACCCTATGTCGATGAGTACTGTCGCTGTCCGGACGAAGCCTGGTTTCTACAGGAAGACGAGTATTTCGTGCTTGGCGACAATCGGAATTCGAGCCAGGATAGCCACAACTTTGGTCCGATAACCCGTGAGCAGATCATTGGCCGGGCCTGGGTTCGCTACTGGCCGCCCGAGGATTGGCAGATCATTCCCCATCACGACTATGAACTGCCGGACGAGTTGCCACCGCCACCACCTACCTCAACTCCTACACCGCGGCCAACCCCCTACCCAAATGATCGACCGCCAGAATTTGGCGCGCAGGTACCCGAAGCCATTAGCTGAAATTTCCAGGCACCCCAGTATAGCGAAACACCCCGTCAATCTGATATTGACGGGGTGTGTTGTTCAGAGATAGGTGAAAACTAGCGCATTATTGGGCCGCAGCCAGGGTATCGCAGCCAGGGCAAGAACCGTCGGGGCGCACCAGCGCATAACCACCCTGCGGGTCATCACCCACGAAGCGATCGAAGTTGAGGTTGAAGACGATAAACAACCGGACATTGCCGAGTTGAGAGGACAGGACAGCCGCCTGCGCAATCCACTCTGCCTGCTCTTCAACGGAGGTGTCCTGAGCCCAGGCGAAGGGTCCCGGCAACGTACCATAACCATCTGGTGTCAGATAACCAATTTCGGTAATGCACGCCGTCATGCCCGGGAAATTGGACATCGCACGGTTGAAATTCGACTGGAAGTAGCGGGTCGGATAATTGTCGCGTGGATCACCAGAGTTCTGGAGCGGACTGACGATACCTTCGTTATAGTGAACACCAATGCAGTCGGCGTATTGAGCCGCCCCTGCCTGGGCCATCTGCTGATAGAAGACATCATCGTTGCAGCCCTGGGCAGTGCAACCTGCCTCGCCAAAAGCGCCCGTTGGCGCTGGCCCGGCTGAGATCACAATCGTGTTGGGGTTGGCAGCCTTGATGGCTGGGTAGGCCTGCTGTAGAAGCCCAGTGTAGTTGCTGCCGCTGATCTGGCCGGTCGTCCACTCACGCTCGAGGTTCGGTTCGTTCCAGACCTCGATAGCATCGGCCCCGGCAGCAGCCAGTGAGGCAAGATAGGCAACATATTCATCACGATAGCTCTGCTCCATGATACGGTCTTTGTTGCCAAGAACAGAGAGGAGCACCTTGAAGCCGTTGGACTGGGCCTGCGAGATGAAACCCGCCCATTCCTGTCCCGTCTTGGCCTGAGCTTTCACCCATGTGAAATTGCCACGATTGAGGAACTGGATGGTGTTCCCGCCAAGGGTGTTGGGAACCTGGGCACCGATTTCCATGGGGCCTTCGGCAACATTGCCGATATCAGTGGGGATAGACCCGCCCTCGGTATCACCACCACCTCCACCAATCGAGCTGGTAACCTCGTCGCATACCAGGACCGTCTCGAGGTCGAAGCTCACGCGGATCTCGTACTCACCACCTTCGAGAAGTGAGATGATGTAGCGCCACCCAAAGTAGACCTTGGGCTCCTCGACACCTTCTTCAAGGGTCGTGCAATTGTCGTTGATACCAAAAGTGAATTCGGTTTGGGCGAACTGCCAGCGGCGCACGTAAGTGATACGGCGGTCTAGCTCCTCGGAAAGCGCTGCCCGAGCCGCGACAAAGCCAAGCCAGCTAGGATCGTTGGGGGTTGCGGTAGGACCCTCTTGGGCAATACCGTCAGTCTGGGGTCCGGCCGGGGTGCTGGCCGTCGCTGCCATCATTGGGAGTGCAATGGTCATCGCAAGCAGGCAGGCGGTGCCTATCAATAACACGTTACGCAGTTTCACAGATCGTCCTTTCTTCAAAAAACGTGCGTTACGATCATGGCCAAGTGTCATAGTACATGATTCTTGAGCTGAGACTTGCCGCTAGAGTGTAGCAGTCACTGATATTTGCGCCAAGTCTGAATTGTTGGCAATTGTGAACGACTCTAGCCAGCGAATCCAGGGTAGAAAACCTGCGATTGCCCAACGGAGTCCTGAATATTTGCCTTGGGGCAGTACCTCTTCCCCCTATGGGTCCGTTGGCGATAATTCGCGACGCACTGGCGCAACACCTGATAAGACGCTTTTGCCGGACTGGAGGTTCCCGTATAATTTGAAGTTAAGTGAATCATTGAGTTATTCAGGGGGATCAACGCGGATGATCGGTGAGGGCGAGCGGATTCCTGGTTCTGAGAGCGACAATAATCGGTTAACCCCAGGTACTGAATTGGTTGCAGCACGCCAATCATATCAAGAAGCCCTGGAAGCCTTGCAGGCAGCGCTTGAGCCAGCAAGAGACCCAAAGCGGGAGACGATGGGTTTCAGTCGTCGCAGTTGGGGCGAGCGTCTGGTGCGCCTTCCGCTCACGCTATTGATACTGCTAGTACGTATTCCGTGGCTCTTCCTCCAAGAATTATGGCATATGTTGCGCGAAGCGACAGAGGATATTCGCTTGCTGCTGGGGGATGAGAAAATCCGGCTGGCCGAGGCAGCGAACACTGAGCGGGCGGCCGTAATCCAGAATCTTCTACTAGAAGCGCTGTGGGCCCGTGACTACCTACAGCAAATCCTTGAACAGCGTGAATTGCTTCCCTATCAAGCCCGCCGGAACACGTTGCAATATCTTGTCGTACATGACGACCTTCTTGACCGTCTGCGGCGGCTTGCCGTCGACACTTCCGATCTGGACCCAATCCAGATGCGCAAGGCGCAACCAACCCCACCGGCACCCGATGCCTGGTGGTGGTTTATGGACAACCGGCGGATACGGCGGGCCCGGCGTTTCAATGCCTTCTGGTTTATCGCGGCGATTGTCCCGGCCTTAGCAGCGATTGTGCTCATCACCCTCCTGACCCAACGGCTATCAATCGACGGACCCGATGTCCTGGCGGGGGCGTCAGCGCTGGCTCAGCTCGTCCTTGGGGCCGGTTCTGTGCTGGCCGGGCGCGAACTCATCAATATGTTTCTGGTAGATCGCTCCAGTGGACGCTCCTGGCAAGGAGAAGCTACTTTTGCGCTGGCGCTCGTCTTTTTCGGCGTGGTCGTGGTCTTCTACGTATTCGCTCCGCCGGCCGCAGCCAGTGTCTACAACTGGTTCGGCCAGCAAGCGATCAACTCCGGCAATGCGGCTGAGGCCGAGCTATACCTGGAATCTGCCACGCGCCTCGATCCCGATCCGCACGCGGCCAACCTGCTCGAGGTCGGCTGTTTGTACCAGACTTTCGGCTCGCGTGACCGGGCACAGGATGTATATGAACGCGTCCTGGAAGCAGACTCGCGTTTGTTGCTGGCCCGACACCATCTGGCTGAGATCTACATTGATCGCGGAGAATATGAGACCGCCCAACAACTGGCCAATGACGGCATCAACCTGCTGGCCAGCGGACGCACACGCCTCGTTGATGGTGACAAGGACGATTTTCTGCCAGGCATCACCAGCGAACGTAATGCCGACAAGATCGAGTATCTGCTCAAGCTTTCGTTGGGCCGGGCCAATCTGGCCGTCGGCGATGTCCAGGCAGCCAAACAAGCCCTGGCGGAGGCACGCCAACTCTATAACCAGCTTGAAGAGGACGGCGTTTTCCTGACAGTAAATGTTAGCAACGCTGTTGAGATACCGTGCACCTTTGATCGCGATAGACTTGATCCTTACATCGATATCACTGAGTTGAACCTGTGGTATCTGCAAGCCAAGACATTCGACATGATCTGTGCTAATGAAGATGATGACCGCGACGCCCGTTTGGCCTGGGAAGCTGTTGCCCGCAGCAAGCCCAATGATGCGCGCCAGGAAAGCTATGTCGCGGAAGCGCGCTCGCGCTTACAGAACTACGAGAGCTGCCAGGAACTCCCGGAGAATGCCCCCGAGTCCCCTGCATCTCCCGAAGGGGAGATCGTTAGTGGCTGAATCGTATACTAGGCGCCAGGTACCGCCTCCAATTAATTCTGTATGATTGAGGTAGATCACAGAAAGAGAGATAGGTTTGAATGCTAGACTCAGCTAAACGACCCATACCGCTGGTGGCCCTCACTCTACTCGTCCTCGCTACGCTATTTGGCGGAACAACGCTCGCTCAGGAACCGCCGGAAATACCAGAAGACCAGCCAGCTCATCTTGTCATCGAGACCGAGGGGAACGTGCGCATCAGCCGCGTTGGATGGGACATCCTCGCGGAGTCGCCGATATTTGCGGGGAGTAGCCTTCAAGAAGGTGATTATCTCGTATTCTCCGGATCCAGCCGGGCTGTGATACTCTGCGCCGATCTGACCGTTCAAGAGCAGTTTGCCGATGGGGTGCCCGATTGCGTGACCCAGCCTGAAACCCCGGCTTTTCACTTTGCCGATCGCCTGGAATGGCTTCCCGAAACCACCAGGGTCCAGGTTAGTGACGCTACCGTAATCCCGGATGACACTGCAGATGTCACGATCGAGCAGATACCGAGCGACGATTTGGACACGTTGACAGCATTGCAGCAAGACATCATCGAAACTGATGGCCTGGCCCCGGAGACCACAGCCTTCGCCCTGGCGAATCTGTATGCCCGCTACGATCTCTATTTTGATGCGATCGCGCTCTTAACAGAGCAAGAGGCACTCCAATGCACGGAGCGCGCTATTGTGCGTCCCGAGGGGGTTAGCCAGGTTCTCGAAGCCCCGGCAGCCTACCTGCGGCTAGGCGAGTGGTCGTACTACATCAATGATTTGGCATCGGGCGAGCGCTATTTCACCTGTGCCTTCCAGTTGGCTGAAGAGATTGGCGACACAGGCTACGCTGCGCTGGCGGCAGTACGCTTGGGTGATATCACCGATGACGAAACCCAGGCCGCTGTCTTCTATCAGAATGCAATTGATCGCTTCGCAACACTTGAGGCAGACGAAGCTGTTGACCAACTGCTGGGGATCTGCGGGACACGCAATTGCACTGATCCGCGCTAGGCACTTGGGTTGCGCCAGCAGAAGTACAAGAGGCCACTGCGGCTGGTGGCCTCTATCGAGGACAAGCCTACGGCGCTGGCAAGGCTGGGGATGTTTTCCATGGTTTCCCACACCGTTACCGCATTGACCGACGGCTAACCAATCGTTCCCCAGACTCAACCGTGTTTCAGCTGTCTCCGGCACGCCAAATCTTAGCACGACGACAGTTGGCAATAGCTGGGGAGCCGGCGATAGGGGTTATTGCCACTAACCCAAGCTAGCAATGGTATGTTAAACTTGGAGCGTAACCGGATTCACAATAGCCTGCTGTTGGAAACCGGAATCGTCGTGTTGCAGTGATGGCTACAGAAATGCATAGGGACCCTTGAAAAGGAGAAAAACTGCGCGTATGAGCGACATACCAGGACCACAGCCCCGTTTCACCCGGCAGGATGTCGAGTTTCGCGAGGCTATGGCTAGCGATCGTGCTGAAATTGAGCGCATTGCTTCTCAGACCTGGGAAGGACGTGACTATCTTCCCCGCGTTTTCGACCAGTGGATCAATGACCCTGATGGTTCTTTTAGTGTAATGATATACCAGGGTACTATCGTCGGTGTGGGCAAACTTACCCGGCTGGACGAAGACGAGTGGTGGCTCGAAGGGCTCCGGATTGATCCCGCATATCGCGGTCGTGGATTGGCGCGCGTGATGCACCATTTCATCGTCTCGCAGGCCCGCCAGGTAGCCAAAGGCGAGGTTGGATTCGCGACGGCTGCAACCAATACCGCTGTTGTGAAGCTGGCTTCAGAGACCGGTTTCCAGCGCACAGCCGATTTCAAGGTTTTGCAGCATACTGCTACCCCCACGGCAAACTCGGGTGAGTGGCGGCTACTGCAGAAAACGGATATTCCACGCCTCGAGGCCTGGCTGGCGGAGTCGCTGCTTTTCAACGAAACGGCTGAACGCTTTGAGCACCGCTGGACATGGTATCGTGCAACCAGGCCAATTCTGGAGCAGCTGATCGAAGCGGGGCAGATCTATAGTTGGCATCCCCAGGGTGAGCAGGATGAATTGGCCGGTGTGCTGGTGGCCAATCCCCTCCGTCAAGACCGCCCTGAAGACGAGCCGGTGGTGAGTTTCGCGTTTGCGGACGCCCTTCCAGAGTGGCGCCAACAACTATGGAATGCCGCTGCCCAGATTGTTGCAACGCGAGGCGGCCAACGGGCGACGATTAAAATCCCGGATCGCCCCGAATTCACCCAACCCCTGATGGATGCAGGTTGGGAGGTGCGCGATTCCCACCCCGTACTGTTCATTCGACCGATTGTGCTTACCGAAGAGAGCGACGTCCGCTTCGAAGAAGTCCCGACAGTTGAATAGGGCACGGCACTATAGATGAGAAAGCTGGTGGGTCGCTTGCTCGGCCAGAAGAGAGCACCGTCAGATTCTAAGGGTTCAGCGCCGCTGACATCGCAGAATGTCAGCATGAGCTTTCGTATCTACTGGACCAAGATTGCCCGCCAATGGGATCGTCAACGCATTGGCGATATACGGCGGCGGGCCCGTGAGATTATCGATGCCCCTGAATTTGACGCCAATCCGGTTGAGCGGCGGTATCATGTGGATAGCCTCGATGAGCAGGCCCATAGCGGGGCCAGCCTCGTCGCATTGGTTGAGGTCTTGGAAGCCCTGGAAAGGGATTTTTCGCAACAGGAGGCATTACAATGAGTGATGAAAACAGCGGCAAGTATGAACCACTTGTTGAGTCCGAGAACTTCGAGGTTGTACGTGTGACTGGTCCGGATGGCGAAATCACCTATCATGTCGAGCTTTTCAATGTTACGTTGCACTTCTTCACCGAAGAGTGGGAGGAATTCGTCTCGCTAATCACCGAAGCAGGCAAAGAAGACTGAAGCAAATCCGCTATCCATTTTCAGGCGGCAAGGCGCGATCTCTCGTATCGAAATCGCGCCTTTTGCTTTGAGTTCTCCAGTGCCATCCCTCCAGGGGTATGCTATACTGCGAGGCTAAGCGACTGCTTGTTTTAAGGGGTGAATTGGAGTAAGGATTCATGGCACCGCCTGTTATCGGGATTACAACCGTCCGGATCCACGGGCAAATGGATGGTCGTTTGCGCGACGGCTTGTCTCAGGAATATGCGAGAGCTATCGTCCAAGCCGGGGGTGTTCCGCTGCTGATTCCGCTCAGCACGATCGAGACCGAAAACCTCGAGATCCTGCGAGCCGCTTATGAACGGGTAGATGGCTTGATGATTCCAGGTGGTGGTGATGTGCACCCGGAGTACTATGGCGAGGCAGTAACAACGCATGAACGGGGCATATCTCGCCTGCGGGACCAGGTGGAGTTGCAGCTCGTTCGCTGGGCCTATGAGGATGATCGCCCTCTCCTGGGAATCTGTCGAGGACATCAGGTGGTCAATGTCGCGCTAGGCGGTACACTGATTCATGATCTACCGACGTATCTCGCTGGCAAATCAACGATCCAACATGATCGCGACGGCCATGCAGGGCGAGATATCCTTATCCATCCCGTTGACCTCTCCCCAGCGTCATGCCTGACCAAGGTCTTTGGGAAAGCGTGTGTATCAGTCAATAGTTTGCACCACCAAGCCGTGAATCAGCTCGCCAGCGACCTGACAGCAACAGGCTATGCGCCGGATGGTATTCTCGAAGCGTTTGAGTTGGTCGGCGCCCGCTATTTCATCGGGGTACAATGGCACCCCGAAGCGATTGTGACCAATGTTCCAGAGATGAGCACACTCTTCAAAAGCTTCGTTGATGCGTGCTAAAACAAGATTGATACGCTATGTCGCTCGAAGAATCCGATGAGACACGAGAGTATACAACGGCGGCGTTGCGCCAGGCACCAATCGGCGTAATCGATTCGGGGGTCGGTGGGCTTTCGATTTTGCGCGAACTCCATCACCTGATGCCCAATGAGGATTACGTTTTCCTCGCCGACCAGGCTCATGTTCCCTATGGCGAGAAGTCGCTGGCTCAGGTGCGCAGCTATACGGAGGGAATCACACGGTTCCTGCTCAATGAGGGCTACAAACTGGCTGGCCTACAGTTGCCGGTGAAGCTGATCGTTATCGCCTGCAACACGGCAAGTGCCGCCGCGCTACACGAGCTGCGGCGCCAATTTCCCCAGATCAAGTTCGTTGGAATGGAGCCGGCTGTCAAACCGGCCGCTGAGCGAACACGCACCGGGGTAATTGGCGTCATTGCGACGGCAGCGACATTTCAAGGCAAGCTTTATGCCAGCCTGCTTGATCGCTTTGCGACCACGGTCGAGGTTCAAACACGCGCCTGCCCCGAGTTTGTAGCCCTCGTTGAGCGTGGTGGGCCGTATGATAATGGCGACCGGGCTATTGTTGCCTCGGCCCTCAGTCCCCTCCTCGAAACGGGAATTGACCAGTTGGTATTGGGCTGTACCCACTTTCCATTCCTCCAGCCACTGATAGAGGAGGTGATCGCCGAAGCTGGCAGAATGGTGGCCATTGTTGACCCCAGCGCGGCTGTAGCCCGCCAGGCACGTCGCGTGTTGGAGCGCAAAGAGGCATACCGCAACATCGCCCAACCTGGACGGACCGTCTATCTGACCACCGGGGATTTGCCAAAATTCCGAAGCTATATCCAAACGCTACTGGATACACGTGATCTCCCCCCGATGCAGGGGTTGGACTGGCAGGCGGGACAGCAGTTAGGATTACGGTGAGCCCTGTTAAAGAATCGGCGGTAGGCTGCGCCGAAATCGATTGCACATCGCAGAGGGGTATTTTTGCAAGATGCGCTTATTCATGAGCTATGCGCGGTCGGACATCGCCTTTGCCCAACGGCTGGCTCAACACCTACGGGCAGTCGGCTTCGACATATGGATTGACGTCGAAAACATACCGGCTGGCATGAAATGGAGCACCGCAATCCAGGAGGGATTGGATCTCTGCGATGGTCTCATCGTCGTCGTAACACCTGATTCAATGGGCTCACGCAATGTTGAAGACGAGTGGACATATTTCCTGGATGAAAGCAAACCGCTCATCCCCGTGCTCTGGAAGCCGGCCAAGACGCACTTCCAATTGCGCCGTATCCAATATGTTGATTTCCATCAGACAGAGTTTGACGACGCCCTGCAGAATCTACTCAACGAATTGGCGGTCCAGGGCCTGGAAGCTGACGGCACATCAGCACTGATGCCTGCCGAGCTGCTCAGTGGGGAACCAGAGGGCGCAGCGGAGATCCTACGCATCTTGCCTTCCCCCTTCGCCTGGATGGAGATACCTGGCGGCCCTGTGCAGCTCACCACCGGCGGCTATGTCACCCCAGATATGGGCGAAACCATGGTGGCGTCCTTTCACATAGCACATGTACCAATTACCAATGCGCAATATGCCGTCTTCAAGGAAGCGGGTGGCTATGAGAGCCGCAAGTACTGGTCTGATGAAGGCTGGCGGATCATGTCCGAGGCCGGCTGGCAGCAGCCCGCCTTCTGGGACGATGAACACTTTAATGGTCCTCAACAGCCGGTCGTCGGGGTTTCCTGGTTCGAAGCGATGGCCTTCTGCCGCTGGCTGAGTGCAGCAACCGGCCTCGCAATCACGTTGCCCATGGAGCAGCAATGGCAACGCGCGGCCATTGGCGATGCAGGTCATCGCTTTCCATGGGGAGATAAGATTGATACCACATATGCCAACTTCGCGAGCGCGGTTGGCGGCACGTCCCCTGTCACCGACTACCCCACCGGGGCAAGCCCTTATGGTGTACTCGACATGAGTGGAAACGTCTGGGAATGGACATCGACAGACTGGCATACTGGCCAAACCCTCAGCGAAGCCGCGGATCCCGGTGGCCAGCCTGTGTTGCGCGGCGGTTCCTGGTATGGCCTGGCGGATTTCCTGCGCGCCGATCACCGCTACAGTGGAGTCAGAACGCTGCGCTACGATGACATTGGCTTCCGTGTGATGATGAACAGCCTACCCGCCACCGAGGACTAGGTGCACATCTATCGAAGCAGATTGCCAGTTCCCGGGTTAAACGCGTCCGCTTTGTGGTAAACTAATGCGCCGTAATGATTAAATAGTGGCGAATGTTGCGATTGAGGAGCACCTAATTGTGTCTGAGCTTGCTGTGACCCCACGCAGTCAGGATTTTTCGGCATGGTATAACGAGATCGTGGTGAAAGCTGAGCTGGTTGACAACCCGGAACGCACCCCGGTCCGCGGCTGCATGATTATCAAGCCCTATGGCTACGAGCTCTGGGAAGCGGTGAAATCCGGTCTCGACCAGCGTTTCAAAGCGACCGGGCATGTCAACGCCTATTTTCCAGTCTTCATCCCCATGAGTTTCTTGCAGAAAGAAGCGGAGCATGTTGAAGGTTTTGCGCCAGAGCTTGCGGTTGTAACCCATGGCGGCGGCAAGGAACTGGAAGAACCGTATGTCATCCGCCCCACCAGCGAAACGATCATCGGCGATGCGATGTCGCGCTGGATCCAATCCTATCGTGATCTGCCGTTGCTCCTCAATCAGTGGGCCAATGTCGTCCGTTGGGAAAAGCGGACGCGTCCTTTCCTGCGAACATCTGAGTTCTTGTGGCAAGAAGGCCACACAGCACACGCGACCTATGATGAAGCGCAGGCCGAAGCCATGCAGATGCTCGACATCTACGCGGATTTCGCCATCAATGAAGCGGCGATCCCGGTGATCAAGGGCCAGAAAAGCAATCAAGAACGTTTCGCGGGCGCGCTGGCGAGTTACACTATTGAGGCGATGATGGGTGACGGCAAAGCGTTGCAAGCTGGCACCAGCCACAATCTGGGCCAGAATTTCGCCAAGGCCTTCGATATCTCCTACACCGATATCAACAACGAACTCCAGTACTGCTGGACGACATCCTGGGGTGTCAGCACCCGAATGATTGGCGCGATCATCATGGCGCATGGTGACGATCAGGGATTGCGTTTGCCTCCACGGCTCGCCCCGATCCAGGTTGTAATGATCCCGATCTATAAAAATGACGACCAGAAAGCAGAGGTCCTGGCTGTGGTAGAGACGATTGGCCGCCAACTCCAGGGTGCTGGCATCCGCTTCCACGTTGACCGGCGCGAGTCAGTGTCGCCTGGTTTCAAATATAACGACTGGGAGATGCGTGGTGTCCCCTTGCGGATCGAGATCGGCCCCAAGGATGTCGAAAAGGGATCGGCGGCGTTGGCACGGCGTGATATTCCTGGCCGTGATGGGAAGCAATTTGTCGATCAGGCGGTAGTGATTGACAAGGTCAACGAGACTCTGACGGCTATCCAGAGCAACCTCCTCCAGCAAGCAACCGAGTTTCGCGATGCACGTCGGCACGAGGTTGTTGGTGACTATCAACGCTTCTCGGAGATTATCCGAGGTGGCGAATGGGCACTGACCTGGTTCTCAGGGAGTGCTGAAGCTGAAGCGAGGGTCAAAGAGGACATTCAGGCAGTCAGCCGGTGCTTCCCGCTCGAACAGCCCCACCCTGGGGAAACAGGACCGTGCATCGTAACCGGCGAGCCAACGGATCGTATGGCCTACTTTGCCCGGGCTTACTAGTCGTAGTTGAATTTCTCGGCGACGCGGGTGACCGTATGGTGGGTCCGGAATAGGCTATACAGGTCATGATGACCGGGCACAAGGTTGAGCACGTTTTCGAGTTCCATGATGGAAATCCACGTGCGACAGTGCTTGGGATCCAGCCCGGTTATCTCGCTGATCGCTTTTCTGGTGATTGGTGTTCGCTGCTGGTAGAGTTCCAACAGACCACGAATGACCTGGTCGCGTTCCTGCAAGATTTCTCGCGCAATGCGCGAATCGTAATTGAGCGAGATCCCTTTGGTCTGGTAGACACTCTGGGGGTTCTGGTACTCATCGATAGCTACAGCATCGTTGTCGACCAGCACCTCTATGGCCTCCTGGAATGAGGTACCCGGATCATAGGGCCGCAGGCGTTTGTGCAAGCTGCCCAGCGGACACCATTCAAAGCCGCGAAAACTGGTAAACTGCTCAACACTGACGACAATGCGCCGCATCATATCGTCAATCTGCTCATCGCTCGGTGCTTCCATCCCAGTAGCTGGATTATCAGAATCGTGGGCTGGAATACTGGAGGGCAGATGTATCACCGGCACCAGGTCTTCGGGATTGTTGGGATGCGGCACCAGTTCCCGGACCAGGATTCCCTCACGCACCAGGGCATCAATCCACTCCGAGCGCCAATTATCGTCGATGTTCAACCCGGGGCCATGCAGCTCCGGGTCCATCGTCAGGCCCTTGAGAAGGAACCCATAGTTCACGTAGTCCCAATTGCGCACACTCAGCGTGTTGGCGACGCGATGAACAATCCGATCACGCAGCAACCGGGTGGTCTGGGTAATCGAATGATTGGCGTTGAGCGTTACCAGGCCGTCGGGAGTGATATTGATCAGACCCAGCGCTTGCGCCTGCGATAGCAACTCCTCACCTCGAGCCGGGCTGGTGATAGTGTGCACTTCCAGAAGATGATCGGTCAGATCATCGGCTGTCAATGGCGAGCTTGGGTGCTTGGCTGCCAGAATATCGCACTGCAATACCACACTGGACCACTGCGACGGGCGAAATGCTAGCGGTTCGCCCTTTTCATCGGTCATCGCATCCTGATAAATTTGCTCCAGGTCCGTGTGGCGTTGGAATTGAATGAAGTCATCGATGTACTCGAGCAGGAGGGCAGGATTGTTCTCGAGAATGCGGCTGGTGCTCCCATGGATTCCCCAGACCACTACCTGCTTACCCTTGCCACGCAAGGTTCCGAATATCTCATTGAAGTCGCGATCGCCGCTGGCGACAATGAAGATATCTGCGCCATCGGGCGAGCTGCTCTCGTCCATTACGTCGCGTACGATGCGCATATCAGCGCTGTTCTTGCCGGGAAGATTGAAAACTGGATCGATATTGGCCAGGGCCAGGCGGCTTGGCGCCTCATCAGATATCTCACGACCTTGCGCATCAACCAGAGGGGGTAAGCTACCACGTTGCCCCCAGGGGGCATAGGCAGCCATGCGGTTAATCTGGCCATGCGCCCTGGTCTGGCGCAGCATCCCCTCGACCAGCGTATCGAGGTCAATAATGTATCCCTGCTCGTTCAAGCCAATGGTGATATTCTCGAAGTCAATATACAGCGAGGCTCTCTTGTTGGGGACACCCAGCACCGTCTCCAGTGGCTGGAAAATCGCCCCTTCAATGTCTATATCGGCCTCTTCATCCCCCCAAATGCGGACCCGTCCGTATCGACTGAGTGTAACCCGCTGGGCAAGGGAAGCGAAGGTGCGTTGCGTCGTGACCAGGATTAGCTCATCAACAGGATCCTCTTCAGCCGCAAAGTAGTTGATATAGAGTGCGTCAGCAACAAATGCCCGCTCGGGAACATTGAAGATGTCATATAATTGGGTGTTGAAGATCTGCTGGATGCTGTGACCGACACGTCCTGGCTTGGCGTGCCGACGGTTCCAGTCGCCGACTGCCACACAAATCAGGTCATCCGGGGAGCTTAAACCCGCAGCCAGGGTTGCCCCACTTCTCAGTGTCTTGGCTACATCGTTAAGGTCAAAATGTAGATTGCTTTTCTCCAGACGATCGACCAGATCGTCGACATCGACGAGCAAATAAGCCTTCATAATTACGTGTTTTGTCCTCAGGGCAAGGAATTACCCTGCAAATAACGGCACATACAATAGTTTCGTGCCAATCCAAAAAAGGTAATATACGCGGAAGTTCCCCATCCTGGGATAGTAACGAATACAGATGCCAACCTTGAAACAGGGAAAACTGCACGGAGCTGGCAAGGAAGATTTTGTACGATCGGCGACTGCTATATTATTTTCCTATATGCCATTCCCTGAGAAGGGCATTGGGTCAAAGATGAGTCGTAGAAGAACTTATCCCTAAGTACTATATCTGAAAACATGGGGGGCGGCAAGGGAGATATTTGGGCGATGTTGGCATGATTACTTCCTATCACGCGAAAGAGGTCAGCATCCAGGATCGTATGTGGCGGGCTAACACCGCCAGCTTACGCCAAAGCCCCAAGAAGTGAAAATCCCCACACTGGCAGCGTGCCAAGCGTGGGGATTTGTGTTCGAAGTTTTAAGGAGCGTGCAACTAGCCAATCGGTTCCTTGAAAATGACATAGCGGCCCATATCATCGCCTTTGGCGATACAAGACGCCATATCAACCTTGAACTCGTGACCACCAGAAACCCACCGCAGACCTTCCTGGAGCAACCCCTGACCGATATAGCAGACTGGCCGGTCCGCTTTACGCTTCCAGCACATGGGGCAGCGCTCCAGGGTGTAGATAAACTTATCCTCTTCTTCATGGACGCGGGAAATCTGGTCAGAGAATTGGGTGAGAATATTGGCCATCGCAGGCAGGCCGATTTTAAGCTTCTGAGGCAATGGCAGTACTTTGAAGGCCAGGTCACCGACACCCGCGAGAGCGCCGAAGCCCTTAAGACCTTCGGCAAACGTCGCGCGCCCAGCGCGTAAGGCCAGGCCGCGCCCACCGCGAGGGCCGTACATTTCTTCCAGAGCCACCTGGAGCGCGGTAACGTAGGCAAAATCAAATTCTTTTTCAAGATTGTCCGGGGGGTAATTATTGATGAATTCACTCAGCCCGGCCAGGTTTAAGATGGCATTCAACCCGTTCTTGCCCATGATTTCTTCCATCGCCATTAGGATGATCAGGGCAAACTTATTCGGATAAAAATAGCCGCTCTTTTCCGGTGGCATTGTGCCTGCTCCTTCAATTTCGGTGAGGTGTTTTGTCCAACCTGATCTGCCTACGCGAGGGTGTCGTAATTAAGCAATCCTGATAATGACCCTCAACCGCGCTCTAGTATAATCGAAAACAAAACACTTGTCACGGACTTCTCAATAGCTAAACACTTGTGATGATTGACAACCTGTAATGAAGCCAAGCGATGATTGTTGTCGCTATTCTGCGCACGTTGCAATTGTCACAAGAAGCTCACATTTGGTCCAATCATGCTATAGGCTTCATTGCGTTGGGAGTATAATTCAAGTCAGAAAACTAAGCAAGCGGCTCCATAAAACTAAATTGGGCGATATTCATGGATTTTACTACTGAACAGTTTGCGGCAATCTCGACCCTGGATACCAATCTTGTTGTCACGGCTGGTGCCGGCAGTGGCAAAACTCGGGTCTTGACGGAACGGTTTATCCAGGTTTTGCAAGCACATCCAACCTGGCATCTTAGCTCCGTTGTGGCCATCACGTTTACCGAGAAAGCGGCCCGCGAAATGCGCGACCGGATTCGGCAGGCTGTGCGACATCAAATCAGTATCGCGACCGCGGCGCGCGACACCGGCGCGGCGGCCCTCTGGCGCCGCCATGAGGCCGCCCTGGATGGTGCCAGGATCCAAACCATCCACGCCTTATGCGCCTCGATTCTGCGTTCTAACCCGGTTGAGGCATGGCTTGATCCTGGCTTCGAGGTCGCCGACGAAATCGATAGCGCAGTACTCCTGGATGAGGCGATTGACGCCGCACTGGCTCAACTCGTCGAAACCGGCGCCCCGGCGATGGAACTACTACGACACTACACCGTGCGCGATGTGCGCCTGGCGTTGCGCGATTACGCAGGGCATCTGCCAGCCCAGGCTTTCGTCGCAAGCCTGGAAGGCATGGATAGCGATGCATTAATGGCACGTTGGCAGACACAATGGGCCCAGGCCTCGCGCGAAGTGCTAGACCAATTACATAAGGATCAATACTTCTGGAATGATCTGACCTGGCCCGACACCCTCGATCCGGTGCTTGATCCCTCCGGAGATCGCCTCTGGGCCTACTGGGAGCATATTGAGAGCTATCGCGATCTGCTGCTTGATGATGATCCTGGCGTTGTCGTGGACGAATTGACCTATCTTGCCACCGAAGTCAAGGTCAATGCCGGTTCACGGACTTACTGGGGAGATGCTGAAACCCTGGCAATGGCCAAAGAGATGCTGAAGCGCATCCGAGAAACCGCCCGCGCTTACCTGGATATGCTTTTGCCCCAACCTGGTGAACACGATCGTCTGGCCGCTCAGATCCTCTTCTCGTGGCGCGATGCTATTCAGCTTGTGGCTACTGAATTCCAGAGACTCAAGACCAGCCGTAATGTTCTTGATTACGATGATCTGGAAGCATTGGCGCTTGAATTGCTGGAAACACATCCGGCGGTTGCGGCACGATACGCAGGCAACGAATTCCAGCACGTGATGGTGGATGAGTTCCAGGATACGAATGATGCGCAGCGGCGGATCATTTACGCCCTGTGTGGCATTGATCCGGCCAGACGGCAGGCCGAGCCAGGAAGGCTTTTCGTCGTTGGCGACCCCAAGCAGAGCATCTATGCCTTTCGTGGCGCGGATGTCAGCGTATTTGACAACGTGCGTCACGAAATCGAATCCCTGGGCGGGCAGCGGCTGCAGCTGAGCCGATCTTTTCGAAGCCACGCCCGGCTGATTGGCCTCTTCAACGATCTATTTGCGCAGTTGCTTACCCGTCCGGCTGGGCCGGTTCAGGATTATTTCGTCGAGCATGAACCCATGGAGGCCCACCGCCCTGCCCGCGCCGAGCACGCGCTGCCCATTTCAGTCCTCCTGGTGAAAACGCCAGAGGATGAGACACATAAGCTGCATACGGAGGACAAGCGCCGTTGGGAAGCGTTCCGGCTGGGGCACCATCTCCAGGAAATGGTCAGCCAGGGGACGGTGATTTGGGACAAATCTCAGGGCAACTACCGCGAGCTTCAGTTTGGCGATATAGCCGTCTTATTCCAGTCAATGTCCAGCACGCCTCTCTATGAAGAAATCTTCCAGGATCTCGGTATACCATACGTCACTGTGGCAGGTAAGGGCTACTATGACCGGCAGGAAGTCTGGGATCTGATGAATCTATTGGCGGCCCTGCACCAGCCGACAGATGATCTGGCACTGGCATCCGTGTTGCGATCGCCCATGTTTGGCCTGAGTGACGAAGCCCTATTGGCCCTGCGCCTACGTCGGGATGGTGAACGCGTGCCTTACTCCCTGTGGCAGATGATCGAATGGGAGACAAACGGCGCCGACTTGCCGCCTGAATGGCCGCTGCTTCCAGACGAGGATCGCGCCGCGCTGGTGTATGCGCACCGGGTACTGAGCGACTTACACCGGTTGGCAGGCCGGCTGACGATCGCCGAACTCCTCGAAATCGCACGGGAAATGACGGGTTATGAAGCCATCCTGACCGCGCTTCCCAGTGGAAATCGCCGCCGGGCGAATGTTGACAAACTGGTGGCGATGGCACGCCAGAGCGGGCGTATCTCGCTAAGCGAATTCAACCGCTACCTGCGCGATATGGGCAGTCTGGAAGCCCGTGAAGGCGAAGCCGCACTCGAAGCGGAGGGCGCCATCACGTTAATGACTGTGCACAAGAGCAAAGGGTTGGAGTTCCCCGTGGTCGTCCTCGCGGATGCATCATGGTCCTTCATTCCACGGAACCCTCTGGTGACCAACGATGTTCTGGCCGGGCCAGCATGTTGTATCTACGAGGCGGAGGCGCTGGCGGAAGCGCAACCCTTTGCTTATACGCGCGCGAAGCAGTTCCGCCAAGAACGTGCCGCCGCCGAACGTAAGCGTCTGTTGTACGTCGCGGCTACCCGTGCGCAGGATTATCTGGTGATTAGCGGCTTCGAGAAGACTGGCAGCAACTGGTTGTCCCAGCTACTGAGCGTCTGGGGCATTGACACCAATGATTTACCCACCCAAGCGCAGCGTACGGTCATCGATTATAGCTGGGGAAAGCTAGCCCTTGAGGTCACTGTTGCCGCTGAGTATTCGCCGGACCACACAAGTCGGCCTGCGCCCCTGGCTGTCGGTCAAGAGAGCGCACCGCCAGACTCTGCGACGGACACGCTGCCACCTGAACTGCATCTACTGGACACTGTTCCGCCAAGCAAGCGCGACGGGAAGTGGCACATCCGGGCCACTGACCTGGAACGGTTGGGGCGTATTCCTTTCGAGCAGCCGGAAGAGCGTGCCAGAGCCGACTTCCGCTGGATGCTGCTCCGCGATCTTCCGGGGCCGGTGCGCCCTGTCGTGTCTGCCCAGGCGGGGCCGGCCCGAGTCAGCAAGGTTATCGGCCAGATGGTACACCGCGCGCTACAGATAGAACTTCTACCCGGGCGACGACAGCTTGCTGAAGTCCAACGTGGGCTGGAGATCTATGCCTGGGAAATGGGTCTGACGGATCGCGAGCAGCAACGCGAGGCCGTAGAACGGGCCCAGCACCTCCTACAGAGCTTCGTCGACAGCCAGGCTGCAAAGATGCTGCAACGAGCTGATACGCTTCAACGCGAGGTCAGCTTTGTGTACGAGCAGGGACGTTTCGTAATCCACGGCATCATCGACACGCTGTTCTACCTCGATGGTCGGTGGCATGTACTCGACTATAAAACCGGCCAAGTTTCTGGTAAACTCCCTCTCCGGACATTTTCAACACGATACCTTTTCCAGATGGGCGCCTATGCCCGTGCGCTTGAGGCGCAGACCGGAGAAACACCGCGTGTGTGGCTTTTCTATCTGCAGGGAAGCGCTGGTCAGCAGCTCTACGAGATCCCAGAGCAGGACTGGCGCCCAGCTATTGACCATCTTGGCGAGGAAATCGCTACCACTCTGGCCGACAACACCCAGTGGCCTTTTGCTCAGCCTCTACACCCAAGGAGTGATTGAAACTTTATGCCCGACAAGACCCCGATAACGGTTGCGTATGGAGATGGGATCGGCCCCGAGATCATGCGTGCGGCGCTGCGTATCTTGATTGAAGCTGGCGCCCAGCTAGAGCTACACACGATCGAGGTCGGTGAACAGGTCTATCAGCGTGGCCTCTCATCCGGGATTGGCCCGGAGGCCTGGGAGTCATTACGCCATACCCGTTTGCTGTACAAGGCGCCGATCACGACTCCGCTGGGCGGCGGTTATAAAAGCCTGAATGTCACCATTCGCAAGACGTTGGGACTATACGCCAATGTACGTCCCTGTGAGTCCTATGCGCCGTTTGTGAACACTGTCCATCCGCTGATGAACGTTGTCATCATCCGCGAAAACGAGGAAGACCTCTATGCTGGTATAGAGCACCAGCAAACGCGCGAGGTATATCAGTGCTTGAAGCTGATGTCCAGCCCGGGCAGCGAGAAGCTCATCCGGTACGCGTTTGAATATGCGCGGCGCAACAACCGGCGTAAAGTGACCTGCTTTACCAAAGACAATATCATGAAGCTTACCGATGGGCTGTTTCACAAAATCTTCGACCAGGTCGCAGCTGAGTATCCGGGCTTAGAGAGCGAACACCTCATCATTGATATCGGCACGGCAAAGCTGGCCGATCGACCTGAGCAATTCGATGTCATTGTTGTACCCAACCTGTATGGCGATATTCTGTCGGATGTGGCGGCGCAGCTTACTGGCTCCGTCGGGTTGGGCGCTTCCGCCAATATCGGGCAGGATGTGGCTATGTTCGAAGCCATACATGGCTCGGCGCCGGATATTGCCGGCCAGGGTATCGCCAACCCCTCTGGATTGCTGTTGGCAGGCGTGTTGATGCTCCAATACATTGGCCAACCCGAGGTCGCCGAAGCCGTTCACAATGCCTGGCTCACAACCATCGAAGAGGGGATCCATACAGCCGACATCTATATGCGCGAGCGCAGCTCGCAGAAAGTAGGCACATTGGCGTTTGCAGATGCCGTTATCGAGCGCTTGGGCCAGCGGCCGCGGCGGCTCCATCCCGTCAACTACAAACCATCGGGACCACCTATTGCGCGATCACAGACGGTGCGACTGGCGACTGCACGCACCAAGGCATTGGTAGGGGTGGATGTCTTCCTGGATTGGGATGAGGCTGAGCGTGATCCCGCCCAGCTTGGGCAGATCCTTACTGAGCAGGCTAACACAGATGCCTTGCAGCTCAGCATGATAACGAATCGCGGGCTGAAGGTCTGGCCAGAGGGGCTGCCAGAGACGTTCTGCACCGATCACTGGCGCTGTCGCTTCGTATCCGCCCCAGAGGGCACAGCGATCCAGCACAGTGATCTAATCGCGCTTCTGAACAAAGTGAAGGACGCCGGGCTGGATTTCATTAAGACCGAGAATCTGTACAATTTCGATGGCCAGCCAGGGTACTCACTCGGTCAGGGGCAGTAGCGGGCGTGTTTGCCAGCGTAGCCGTAGAACTGCCTGCGGGACATCTCCCTGAACAGCGAAAGTTTCCGCGATGCGGCTCTGGGGCCCGCTGGCTGTTGGGGCGACAAACCAGGCGATCTCATCGTTGATTGTTACGAGCGGCACCTGCTGGCGGAAATAGACTGGCACCTTTAGATTGGTAAAGGTGTCCGCTAGCTTCTGGGAATGCCCGCCCATGCCGAACGGTTTGAACCGGTCACCTTCGCGCCAGGTCCGCAAAGCCAGGATCGCGCCCTCAGGGACCATAAGCGTGCACTCGAGCGGAGTCGTAGGCCGCAGATCTCGGGAGCGCCCTTCGACAACCCAGTACGTAAGCAGTTCATGGTGGCCCGCTGTGATCGCAGCCTTTTCTGCGTCCGGATCAATACGCAGGATCTGGTCCTCGGTGAGGTGTGGCAAATGATGCGGGTAGACGGGGTCGCCACCATACCCGATAGTGACCTCATCGTAGCCCACCTGCAGCAAAACATCTTCCGGCAGCTCAAGCTGGGCATTGGTGTGACCATTCAGGATCAAGTCACGGGCGCGTTCAATCGTATCGAAGGATACGTCCCGCACGCCCGGCGAGAGGTCAAAGATAACTTTGCGCAAGAGGCCACGTTGGGTACCGGTCAGTAGCTTGCCGAACTCATGTCGGTCCAGATAGACGGCTTCGCCGGCTTCGCCGTCTTCAGCAGGGGTAGTCTCAGTCCATTCCAGGAGAACTGCCGCCATCTGTTCAACGTGCTGCTCAAGCACTGCGACATCACCCTGAATGATCTGCGACAACCGGCAGAGGGTAGCCTCGATATTGGGGTTGAGCCGAGATAGGACCGGTATCAGATCGTGCCGCACAGCGTTGCGCGCCCGCAAGGTATCCATATTGGTTACATCATAGCGCGGTTGGATCCCCTGTTCTTCAGCATAGGTACGGATCATCGCCCGAGGTATATCGAACAGGGGCCGGATGATGGTGTAGTCCTCCGGAAAGATCTCCTCATCGCCTGGCCGGATGTATTCTTGCCAATCCTCGCGAAGATGCTCCTCGCTCAGTGGCGCCAGCGGCAACATCCCGCGCAGGCCATGGAGGCCAGTTCCCCGAATAATGTTCATCAGCACGGTTTCGGCCTGGTCATTAAGATTGTGGGCGATCGCGATCCTATCTGCGCCAACCGAATAAGCGGTTTTCAGCAAAAATGTATAGCGGGCCTGGCGGGCGGCTGCTTCCAGGTTCAGGTTTTCGCTTTCCATCAACCCGGGTACATCCAGCGTAGCCCGGGAGCACGGTATTCCCCATTCGTCTGCAATTGCCTCAACATAGTCCGCATCTTCTTGACCAGCCTTGCCCCTGAGACCATGATCTGCGGTGGCAACGTGCACCCTGAAGCTGTATTCGGCCTGTAACAGATGGAGGGCATGTAGCATCACCATTGAATCCACACCGCCCGAGACGGCCGCAACCAGAGTACCCTGACTGGGTAAAAGTTCATGTTGCTCACATGTCTTGAGCAGTTGGGCAATCAGTGGATGCTGGTTCAAGAGTTGTGTCTATCCGTACTGGTTGGCGTGTTGAGTTGGTCTAGTTTGTTGATGCTCTATTGTAAAGACTTGTCTCCAAACTGCAATGTTTCAGGAAACACTCATGGCATACACGCCGAGACCAGTTAGGGCTTTTCACACGGGATATGATAAAATCCACCCAGTTTGGATGCCTGGTCTGTTGGTAGCGTCAGGGGTCTCTAAGGACGTGACTGGTCGAGAGTATGTTCAAAAGCATATCGTTACTGTCGAAGACGAGCCAGCTATAGTCGACTTGTTGAGCTATGTCTTGGACGCTCCCCAGGTTCTGCTGACGACTTGTACTGACGGCGCCGAAGGATTGGCAGCGATTCGGGACCAAGTGCCGGATCTCGTCATTATGGACCTGATGCTGCCTGTGCTGAATGGCTGGCAAGTTTATGATGCCCTGCGCGAGGATGAAGCAACACGAAACCTACCTGTCATTATCCTGAGTGTTGCCGGGGATGAATCCGAACGTCGCGAGGCGTTTCGAGGTAGTGAAGTAGACTTCTTTATGAACAAGCCTTTTGATCCGCGCGCCCTGCGCCGGATTGTCCAAGAGATTCTAGACATCAAGATTGACGCGTGGTAGCTGAACAACGGGAAGCAAAGATGGCAACAACAAAGCAAGACTGGTCTCCCACCGAGATCGGTGATGAGCCAGCCGAGATGATTGTCGATCCCGAACACATTGGAATCCGGACGATGATGCCGATTCTAGCGGCGATTGGCTTGATTGGCGGCTATGTTCTTGGGGATGTGGTGACCGGGCTTATCGACGAGACGGTCGGCTCTCTGTGTACCTCCATTGCCCTGGCGCTTATTGGGCTGGTTGCGTTAACCCAGTTCGGCGAGCGGGTCATCAAGCCCCGGTGGTCCAGTGGGCGCAGATTGTTCGTCGATCGTGCATACCTGACAATGCGCGACAAACGACGTAAGCCAGCCACCGAGACGACCATGCCCTGGCAGGCCATCAAGGCCCAGGCATGGTATTTCACAGTGCCAACGCGGAAATCCCGTGTGCCGAAAGGGTGGTTCTGCACGGCGGTTCGGCTGGTTCAGGACGACGACGAGCTGATCCTCTATGCCTTCCTCAAGCCAGAGATCGCTCAAGAAATGCCCGGTTTCGAGCGCTGGTTCACGCGGCTGCGGGACAAAAAGGAGCGGGAGACCCTGGCAAATACCGATACGCGAGCGGCTTCGCAGCAAGAACGTTATCGGCGGCTAGAAGGTAAACGCTGGAATGACGGCGCGGAATTGACCGGCGAAGACTTCGTGGCAGTGATGGAACTGGTCGATCAGCATGCCACGCCCATGGGGCAGCACTAACGCCCTTCCCCTGAAAACACACGTCAGGGGAAGGTACGGGTAACCACTAGCGCGGTGAGATACCAAGCGGTTGACTGGTAGGCGTAGGACCGGTTTCGGCAAATTGGTCGTCTGGCAGCGTGAAATTCTCGTCCCGCATCAGCGGAGAGACATCTTGCGGTAGCGGGTCAGTGGGTACATAGTCCTGCCAGTTATCATATTCCACTGTATAGTCCGGGTCATCGAGGCGCTCAATAATCCACTGGCGATAGTACTCGTTGCGGATCTGTGTAATATCCCCCGGCTGCAGGATGTCGAGCTGCTGGTCCAGGACGCGGGCAACATACCACCCATTATCGGTTGGAATCGGGCCAATGATATCACCTTCCTCAGCAGCGAAGATGGCATCGATAACAGCCGGTGGATACCCCTCCTGATCACGGCTCACGGCGCGGCGGGTCTGCCCGTCAGATGGGGCCATATCATACGAACGTGCGACCTCAAGCAGGCTTTCGCCCCCAGCAACACGATCAATGACATCCAGAGCATCCTGGCGGCTGGGCATCAGAATATCCTGAACATTTACGGCAATGATACCCTGTTGCTCGGATGGATCTGGCAATGGGGCCTGGTCCCGGATAATCTCACCGAGCTGATCATAATAGACCTGGGCCATAATGATTTCGCGGAACTGGTCCTCATCCATCCCTGTGTAGAT
>JAADYW010000250.1 GCA_010092845.1 Chloroflexota bacterium | reverse complement strand
TCTCGTGGGCTCGGAGATGTGTATAAGAGACAGGAGCCAATATGGTCAATACAGCCTGCGAGTCGTTGGCACCGACTATTGAAAAACTCACCGGGGGGCGTGTAAACTTACGCATTCTCAGCAACCTGGCCGACCGACGGACGGCACAGGCGGAGTGCCGGGTGCCTGCGGAAGGGCTTACAACTGAGACTACTTCCGGCGTGGCTGTTGCACAGTCGATTGTTGAGGCAGCCGCCTTTGCTGAAGTCGATCCGTATCGTGCGGCAACCCACAATAAGGGGATCATGAATGGGATTGACGCTGTGCTCATTGCAACCGGCAACGACTGGCGCGCGATTGAGGCTGGCGCCCATACCTATGCCGCACGAGATGGCGTCTATCGCACACTTTCCCGGTGGTGGGTTGACGAGCAGGGCGATCTGCGTGGGCACCTGAAGCTCCCGATGGCCGTAGGCATTGTGGGTGGCGCCACGAAAGTACATCCGGTAGCCCAGGTGGCGTTAAAGATCCTGGGGGTTGATACTGCCCGGGAGTTCAGTGAGGTTCTTGCCGCAGTTGGCCTGGCCCAGAATCTGGCTGCGATACGGGCGTTGGCAACAGAAGGTATCCAAACTGGCCATATGGCATTGCATGCCCGCCAACTGGCGATGGCGGCCGGGGCTCGGGGCGAGCAGGTCTTCGTGGTGGTTGAACGTATGGTTGCTGAAGGCGATATCCGTTTTGAACGTGCCCAGGCATTGGTGGAGGAGATCAACCGGCACTGAGCTGGAAGCTTGCCTATGAATGAGACGAGATGGCGATTTGAGAAACACCCTCGATTGTTGCGTTTTGCTCTGATTGCTTTGGTGGTCATCTTTGCTGGTGGTATCCGGCTTGCAATGGCCCTTAGCTTGAGTGAGGAAGATGACGAAGACGAGTATTTAATCGCTGCTACCAGGTTCCATGCTGCTTACGAAGAAGGATCCTTGCGGGCGGTGACGCAGGTTGATGAAAACCGCGAACACCCCCCGTTAGTGAAAATGCTCTACGCGCTCGCGATCGAAGACGATGAGTTAGATGAGATGCCAACCGAGCGAGTCCGGAGTACTGCCCCCGAATTACCAGATGACAGTCTCTTGAATGCGCGTTTGCAGTCGGTGGCATTTGGGACGCTCGCAGTCCTGGTTGTGTCATTGATTTCATTGCCCGCTGGTTTAATCCTGGCTCTGCACTCAATTCATGTCCATTACACCAGTGTGGCCTATCTTGATGCGCTCGCGGTCCTTTTCAGTACACTGGCCGTAGTTTTCTACAGCAGGACAATACAGCCACGACAAGAGATCCATACAGACGAAAGGGAGGGTGGATCGCGCCTACGATTATGGATCCTGTCAGGATTATGTTTAGGCATTGCGGTTGCAGCAAAGTATCCCTATGCTTTCGTCGGTGTAATTATGGCAGCGCATGCCCTCTACTCGCGAGTGCCTCTGCGGAAATTGCTTTTGTGGGGCATAGCTTCGCTCCTGATCTTCTTTGTGTTGAACCCCTATATATGGCCTGATCCCGTTTCCCGTGTCCAGGATCAGCTCTTTTTTCACCAGGATTATGCCGTGGAGAATGGTGACCGCCATCACATCCTGGGGCCGGTGCGGAATCTGTCGGATGCGTGGAAGCATCTGAACCAAGTAATGGACAGCCGTTGGATGGTAATCTTTCAAGCCCTTGACCTGATTCTTCTGGCGCTGGTGATCATCGGTGCTATGAATACCTTGCGCGAGCCTTCAATCCTGGTCTGGTGGTTTTTTGGCATGATGGCCTTCTTGATGGTCTGGCCTACCCAATGGCCGCAGCACACTATGTTGGTCATCGTACCCTATAGCTTTGTGGCTGCAACGGGTCTGGAATGGCTGGCGCACAGGATCAACGATAGGTTGCAAGGCGCACGGATGGCGACAACCAAATTGGACACCAATATAGGGGATACCAGCACGGCGAGTTACTGATAGCGCCTAGTGAATTAGACGAGGAGAATCCCGTTTCCATGGATGCAAAGCAGTCTTCTACATTTAATGCTGGCCAGTATCTACTGAAGCCGGAACATGAAGTTGGTATTGCCGGCTATGGAGCCTATTTACCACGCTATCGGTTGCCAGCGGCTGAGGTGGCGCGGGTGTGGACCGGTGGCCTAGGAGGGGCGCCGATCCGTGAGAAGGCAGTGGCTGGCCTGGACGAGGACGTGATCACGATGTCTATTGAAGCCGCGCGCAATGCTATGGCGCGTGCTGGCATCGACCCACGTCTGATCCGGGCTGTATGGGTCGGCTCAGAATCACATCCCTATGCCGTTAAGCCCAGTAGCACAATTGTAGCCGAGAGCATAGGGACGACTCCTAACATCCAGGCGGCGGACTGGGAGTTCGCCTGCAAAGCCGGGTCAGAAGCGATGCAGGCTGCGATTGGGCTGGTTGGCAGCAATATGGGGCAGTATGCCTTGAGCATTGGTATGGATACCGCCCAGGGCCGTCCGGGGGATGCGCTTGAATACACCGCAGCATCGGGTGGTGCTGCGTTTGTATTAGGGCCAGCGGAAGATAGCCTGGCGGTATTTCAGGGATCCTATAGCTTTGTGACTGATACGCCTGATTTCTGGCGTCGGGCGCACGAATACTATCCCAGCCATGGTGATCGTTTCACCGGAGAACCAGCGTATTTCAGTCATACCCTGTCAGCCGCAGAGACGTTGATGGAGATGATGGGCACCACAGCAGCAGACTATACATGGGCGGTTTTTCACCAACCGAATGTGAAGTTCCCCGCACGCGCTGCCAAGATGCTCGGCTTCAAGCCAGAGCAGATCCAGCATGGGCTGTTGGCTGGTGAGGTTGGCAACGTTTACGCGGGCAGTAGTCTTCTGGGGCTTACCAGCACCCTGGATTGCGCCTCGCCCGGTGATCGTATTCTGATGGTTTCCTATGGCAGTGGCGCGGGCTCGGATGCGTTTGACATCCTGGTGACGGACAAGATCGAGGAACGCAAACACAAAGCACCTAGCACCCGGACTTATATCAAACGCCGTACTGAGATAGATTACGCAATGTATACGCGCTTCCGTGCGAAGCTCAAAACCTGAAAATTGCATGCTCTTGCTGGGCTGGCACGCGAGTGGCGTTGTGCCAGTCCCCAGTCAGTTAGCGAACGGAAATCCTGGCGTTTAGGCCAGGCCAGCAGACATCATTCGGCTTGCTCTTCACCATTCTGAAGGCGAAGCTTGATCTTGCGCAAAGTTGAGACAGCCCTTCGTTGGACCTTGACGCGTGGATTATTGATCAGTTCCCGGACATGATCCAGACGATCTGTTGCGCCCCAGCTATATTTGTAATTTTCCTCTCCCCAAAGAAAATCGTACTCATCATTGCCCTCGTTGATCGAATGCGCGATCGCCATTTCGTTCATCAGATGACCTGGTTCCAGATGGGACATGGAGGAGTCAATACCCGTCGCAAAGTGGTAGACACGACCACGGTACTGGTAGGCATACAACATCGCCGCTGTCTTCCCGGCAATGATTAACCGGAACAGGCGGAGCCAGCCCTGCTCAAGGAACATGTGGACAGCCGCATGATGGAATGCAACAAGTCGTTCGCTACCAAAGGCACCATCTTCTCCCTGTTCCTCCCATCGTGATTGGTGGAGTTGGATTAACTCATCCATCATGGCATCTATGTCAGCCGTAGCTTGTAGATCTTCCTGGTTGCATATGACGCTAAATGACCAGCCATCTGGATGTTCTTCGTCGAGGCGGCGGCGAAAACGGCGTTGTTTCCAGCGCTTGTTCTTGCTCAAGCTCGCGAAATAGGCGTCCCAGCTATCTGGTAACGCAACATAGGGCGCGACGAGCGGCTCGGTCTCTTCCCAGTCATAGCCGCTTTTTTCCAGGATTTCGAGTGTTGGCGAGCCATCAATCAAGCGCGATAAGTGCACGACATCCCATTCTGACTTATGTTGCATAATCGTGTCTAGGAATGCCGGGATGATTTCGGCTTCCAGGCCCGGCTTGATGATGAAATCGAGGTGCTCGCACGGCGAGGAGGCGCCAATGAACTGAAGTTGCCGCCAAGGAAGTCCATACTTGGGTTTGTGTTTGACGCGCATCAGTGGGGCAATTCCGACAAGTTGTTCATGGTCATCCCGCGCCAGGAGCAACCAGAGGTGCCCGCTATCTGAGAAGTGTTGCCACCAAAGGTTGACCCATTGCCAGGTTAGATAGATTCCCCTGGCAGTGCTGCTCTCGTGAAGTTCTATCCATTCCTCGCGTAGGTTATAAAGAGTAGTGTCCTCGTGAGATATGCAGATGGTGAAAGACACGCGAATTGTCCCCTTCTTTTTGGCGTACTATCTGCTGTAATGGCCTGTGCTGGCTCGGTCGGCTATGTATCAGCGGTAGTGCGCAGGTCTTCGCCAGTCTATCTACTCATTGCCCCCAATCTAATTGACATCTCGGCTCATAATACGCTTCTTCAGGAAGCGTTTCGTGTTCCGTAGAACATCGACTGCTTTCTCCTGGATCGTGATGCGAGGGTTAGTGACAACAAGACGGGTCAGGTTGTAGCGGTCCTGAGCCCCCCAACTATACTTATATTCCTCGTCACCCCAGAGGAAGTCGTATTCTTGCTGGCCTTCGTCGATAGCGTTGGCAATGGCCAATTCAGTCAGGAGGTGCCCTGGAATGAGGTCGTACATATCGTAATCAATTCCGGAGGCGAAGTCATAGCGCCGTCCCCGATACTGGTAGGTGTATAGAACAGCCACAATCCTTGTATCAACAACAAGGCGGAAAAGCCGTAACCATCCTTGTTCATGGAATAGTCTGATTACTTCCCGGTGAAAAGCCGCAACCTCAGCCTCGCCAAAGGCACCGACTTCTCCCAGGGCTTCCCATTTTGCCTGATGCAGCGTAATGAGCCGATCTATAGTGCTATCTAGCTCAGCAGGATCGGTAACATAGTCAAATGACCAGTTGTCTGGGTATTCTTCGTCCAGACGCCGTCGATAACGTCGTTGTTTCTTGCGGCGGTTTTTGCTCAGTGTCATGAAGAAATCGTCCCATGTTTTGGGTAAAGGGATGTACGGTGCAACGCGCGATTCACCCTCTTTCCAGTCGTGCTCGGTTGTCTCAAGTATCTCCAGAGTTGTGGAACTCTCAAGAAGGCGCGACAAGCTCAGAACATCCCAACGTGAGGTCTCCGCAAGGATATAAGCGACAAAAGCAGGAATAACTTCTGCTTCACGTCCGCGCTCAACGATGAAATCCAGATGCTCACAGGCTGATGATGCACCGATGAACTGAAGTTGCCGCCACGAGAGCCCGTACTTCGGATTGAATCTGAAGCATTTGAGCGGAGCCAGGCCTATGAGACGGTTGTCATTGTCCTCTCGTGCCTCCAATAACCATAGCTCTTTGTCATTTCCGAAATGCTTCCACCACAGATCAACCCACTGCCAGGTCAAGTAGATGCTGTCAGCATCACTGCTGTCCTGAAGCGCCGTCCATTCATCTCGGATACGGTGAATAGTACTGAAATCATGCGACAGAGTTATCGTGAAAGTCATTGTGATACTTCTCCATAAAGCATGTTCTAGTTGTGCTGAGATGTGTTGCAGGGTGGTGCGTCTCAGGCCACCGGATCATTGGAGGCAGCCAGATCGCTGTCTTCGTCGTCCTCATCGTCCTCATCTTTGCGATTCTTCATGAGGCTGACCAGCATGTCGCGGGCCGACAGGATGTCGCGTTTTTCCATGATCCACAGCAGTGCCGCGTATACTATTGCTCCCAAGATGATTGATGTTAGCAGGATCAGCACCAGCGGCGAACCGCTGAGTGCATTGCGCCATAGCGTCACGGCTGCAAACATCGCCCCTGCGCTGAGGAACGGCGAACGAAACAGCTTAAAAAACACCAAGGGATTGATATTGAGAAACCGGGATGTGACGTAGAGGCGTAACACCGTGGTGATGCACAGTGCGATCAGGTTCGCCAGAGATGCCATAACCGCCAGACGGCTCTCGGCGACAAATAGATAGATCATCGGGAAGGTGTACAGCGCCTCGACCATCAGTAGGCGGGTCGAGATATCTGGCCGGCCTAGTGCTTTGAGGACGTCACCGGCGCTCCAGGGGAGGGTGGCAACCATCCCCAGAAAAGCGAGCACCTGTAGAAGAATAATCGACTCTTCCCACTTAGGTCCGTAGACGACGAGGATCAACTCAGGTGCAACAGCAGCCATACCGAATCCGGCGGGGACTGTGATGAATGCCGTATATTTGGTAGTCGCCAGGAAGGCATTGGTCAGCCCGGCGATATTATCCTTGAGCTTGGTATAAGCTGGGAACAAGACGCGGGTCAAAACCAAGCTAAAATTGGCGATAACCATTTCAGGGATGCGTACACCAATGGAGTAGTAGCCGAGCTGTACCTGGCCGATCATCGTGCCGATCAAGGTCTGGTCCGCTTGATCCAGCGCGATGCTTAGAATCTCGAATAGCAGGATCTGCACACCGTAGTTCCATAATAAGCGGGCTTGCTGGGGATAGAAGCGAAAACGGGGCCACCATCGCAGCACCAGCCACTTGGCAACTGTGCGTGTTGCTGCGCCGACTAGCTGGCCAATGACCAGACTCCAGACCCCGAAGCCCGCCACAGCAAGGGCGATGGACGAGATCCCCTTGAAGACGGTTCCAATGATTTCTGGCAAAAAACGTTTGCGAAACTGGAGTTCTTTTTGCAGTAGGGCATCATGCGTCTGGCCGAACCCGTTGAAGACAAATACTAATGAGATAACGCGCACAATCTCTACAATGCGGTCGTCGTCGAAAACGTTGACGAGTAACGGGGAAAGCGCATAGGCGAGCGCGAACTGCGCAATACCTAGGACCACGTTAATGATGAATGCGGTGTCGGCGGCCTTATCGACATCTTCAGAAGTGTAAATGAGAGCGTCATTGACACCGAAGCCACGGGCCGCCTCGATGAACGTTACGATGATGATAGCAAACGCGACGAGACCGAAATCCTCGGGCGTCAGTAGGCGGGCCAAAATAGCCGTGCTGATTAATGTGAGCAGTCGCCCGCCTATGAAGGAGGCGTACGACCAAAAAATACCCTTCAGGGTGCGTTGTGCGAGACCCAATTGATGACCTTTATGCTAGTGAGAGTAAAGCTGCTCGCTATTCCTCAGGCTCAGCCCCACATTATACACACATTTGGCTAGCAGGATATGCTTCCTGGCCGCCTTGGTCTCTGTATCATTGCTCGGTGGGCGAGGATCTCGGAGCCTGACTTCTCCTATGGCGTCTACTTGGTTTCACTGACGCTACGTTTGGCCCAGGTGACCTTTTGGGAGCGTCGCTGCCACCGCCATAGCCCGACAAGCGCTGCATAGTTTGTGCTGACGAAGAAATAAGGCACGCTCAGCCAGATACCCTTGCGGCGACCTTGCTGCTCTGCTTGCCAACCAAGCCAAGCCAAGCCATAGAACGCGACCTGGCCCGCTAATAGAAGCCCCCACCACCATGTTTTCAGCAGGAACAGGTTCGATGATTGTGTAAGGCTAAGCAACAAGCCGAGACCGTTTGTGATGAAGACGAGGATCATAAATAGCGGTGCCAGTGGGCGCAGCAATTTGTGGGAGAAAAGGCGAAACGCAATGCCCAGGTTTGGCGCGCGCAGATAGCCAGATGAGAAGAGTGCCTGATAGCGCCCGGCGTTGATCCGAACCCGGCGATTGAACTCATCCTGCATCGTTGCGCTGGCTTCGTCGTAGCTGATGGCATCTGGTTCGAAGACGACGCGGTAACCCTGTCGCATAACCTCCATTGCGATGCTGAATTCATCATTGATGGTTGTTATCGGCAGCGGCCGGTATAACTCACGCCGGATAGCAAACATGTTGCCATGTACAGCGACTGTGCTACCTGTTTGGCTTTCCCAGCGGCGCAGCGCCGATTCATAGCGCCAATACATGCCGGCCTGTTTCGCGACACCAGTTTCGCTATCCCAAACGGCAAGTGTACCCACAACCACCCCGACCGCGTCATCGGCAAAGTTGCGGACGAGTTTCTGTAGGGCATCAGGCTCGTAGATTGGCGAGGCATCGCTCAAGACAACGATCTCATGGCTGGCGTTCTCGAAACCCCGGTTCACAGCCCCGATTTTACCGCCCCGTGTTGACTGCTGGATCAAGCGAACACCTTGATCCTCATAACGACGCACGAGCTCTGCTGTGCCATCGGTGCTGCCGTCGTCAACCACCAGGATTTCGAGCTTCTCAGCGGGGTATGTCAACTCAAGCGTGTTGTCTAGCTTTTTGGTAATCACATCGGCTTCATTATAGGCGGGGATTAGCACAGAAATCGTGGGTAGGTAATCGTCTTTGGCAATCGGACGCGACCCCAGCCGCGCCCACAGCATCATCAAGAGGGGATATCCAAAATACGTCCAGACCAGCAGCGACAAACTTCCCCAGAAGATCAACGCAACAAGACTAACCATGGTGTTTAGTGGGCCCCACTTCGTTTCAGAACCTTGGCGAGGGTTCGAATGATAATCTTGATGTCCAACAAGAAGCTCATCTTCTCGATGTATTTTAGGTCCCACTTCAACCAATTGTCAAAATCTGTATTGCCGCGGCTGCATACTTGCCACAACCCCGTGATTCCAGGGCGGATACTCAGGCGTTCAGTCTGCAGGAGTGTATAGGAGCCGACATCCCAACTGGTGGGCCTTGGCCCTACCAGGCTCATCGAGCCGCTCAACACATTGAAGATTTGCGGTAGTTCGTCAAGACTGGTCTTGCGCAAGATACGCCCCAGCCGCGTGACGCGGGGGTCGCGCTTCAGCTTCAACGGCTCAGCTAGCTTTCCATCCTTATCCAGCTTGGCCAGCCCTTGGGCTGCCAGCTCTTTGAGGAGCTCTTCGGCATTGGGGACCATCGTCCGGAATTTATACATCTTGAAACGCTTGCCGCCCTTGCCGGTCCGTACCTGTACGAAGAAGATAGGCCGGCCGCTGTCTATCAGGGTGGCTAAGGATATCAAAACGATGAGTGGCAGGGTAACAACCAGCGACGCAAGGACGATCCCGATATCGATGATGCGTTTGGATTTCAGGAAGATTTGCCGGGAGCTTCGGCTTTGAAAGGGAAGCTTATTCACCCAGAAGTCCGGGTCTGTATCCGGGG
>JAADYW010000249.1 GCA_010092845.1 Chloroflexota bacterium | reverse complement strand
GCATCAGGAGCGCATCCTTGATCAGGGCGGCACCTATACGCTCACCGTTGACGGTCACGAGATGTTCACCGGTACCTATAGCCTGTCGCTGCGCGGGGAAGCACCGCCTGAATAGTGGTCTCCGGCCAAATATCAGCTGGCCCTTGCACCCTCTTATGTCTGGGGTAAGATTCTGGCAAGTGATTTAGTGGGATCAAAGCCAAGGACTGCCCGGCTAAGCAAATATTGATCAAAAAGTACCAGGTTGAAATCCTATTACCTGGTGCTCTATTTACTCAGTACCATGTACGGCTATGGTCACGTACTCAGTTGCTGGCCAGTGGTGTCAGATTTAGCCTAGCAAACTTTGCTGTGGAGTGTTAACGCACGTGAATATCGGTTTTGTCTCGACTCGACTTGCCGGCGTTGATGGTGTCAGCCTGGAAACTGCGAAGCTGGTCCAGGTCTTTGAGAAAATGGGACATCGTTGCTACTACATCGCCGGCCAGCTCGACAGTGACTATGCAGCGGGGTGGGAAGTGCCTACCATGCACTTTGCGCATCCGCTGGCCAAGAGTATCCATGATGAAGTGTTTCGCAACGCTTATCCCGGGCCTGAGGTCTTTCGAGAGATCTATACGCAAGCCGATGTCATCCGGCGGACCCTTGAGGACTTCATCGAAGAGTTCGATATTGATGTCCTGATTCCAGAGAATGCCTCGTGCATTCCCATGAATATCTCGCTGGGGGTGGCTATCGCGGAGGTTATTAAGCGTACCCAGATCAAAACCCTGGCCCACCATCATGACTTCTATTGGGAACGCGAGCGCTTCATCAACAATGGGATCCAGGACATCCTCAACGAGGCTTTTCCGCCTCCTCTCCGGTCAATCCGGCATATGGTCATCAGTACCGTCATGCAACGCCGGTTGAAAGCCTGGCGGGGGATCGATTCGCTCTATCTGCCAAATGTTTTCGACTTCGAGAATCCGCCGCCACCACCTGACGACTATACAATGTCCTTCCGCAAGGAATTAGGGCTGAGCGAAGATGATCTGATCGTCCTGCAGCCCACCCGGGTGATTCGCCGCAAAGCGATCGAGAAGGCGATCGAGCTGGTCCGCAAACTCGACGATCAACGTTTGATCTTACTGATAACGGGCTACGAAGGCGATGAGCCGGGTGAATATGGGCCCTGGCTGCGCGAGGAGGCTGATCGCTCCGGGATTCGCTACCGGTTCATTGGTAACCGGGTGGGTGCCATCCGCAGCGAGCAAGATGGCCACAAGATCTTCAGCCTATGGGATGTCTACCCCCATGCTCATCTTGTGACCTACCCGAGCGTTTATGAAGGATTTGGCAATGCGCTGATTGAGACGTTTTACTTCCGCAAACCTGCCATCGTGCACCGCTATCCGGCCTATCTGGCCGACATTAGGTCGCGGGGCGTGAAAACGATCGAGTTTTATCATGACATCACCGATGAGGTTGTTCAGAATACCCGCGCGATAATCGATCAGGCCAAGCTGCGCGACCAGGTCACTGAGCATAACTATGAAATTGGTCTGAACTACTTCTCGTTCAAGGTTTTGTGGCTAACTCTGTACAAAGCCCTATATGACCTGACCCATGAGATGCTGTAGAGGGAGCGATGACCGAGACGATACACCAACAACTTGTTGAGCTTTATGGCCCCGAAGAGGGCCAATCAACCTATGAAGCGCTTATCCAGATCATTGAGCGCAAGCGAGTTTCTATCAGGCAAGGGGTTGACCCAGGTCCTCTCTTTGATGAGAAAGATGTGGTTCTCATTACCTATGGGGATACGCTCCAACAGCCGGGCGCGTCGCCATTGCACATACTGGAGAAGTTCGCCACCGAGTATCTTCACGACACGCTCTCGACAATCCACGTATTGCCTTTCTATCCCTACTCTTCAGATGATGGATTCTCGGTTATCGACTACTTTGCGGTCAATCCGAGGCTAGGAACCTGGCAGGACATCGCCCGACTGGGTGAGCGTTTCGATCTCATGTTCGATGCCGTCATCAACCACATGTCCGCGCAAAGTGAATGGTTCAGGCAGTTTCTGGCCGAGGAACCCGGTTTCCAGGATGCCTTCATCGCCATCGATCCAGCTACCGATCTCAGTAGCGTCACTCGCCCTCGTACCTCACCCTTGTTGACGCCTTTCCAGCGCCCTGATGACGAGACTGTCTATGTCTGGACAACCTTCAGCGCTGACCAGGTGGACCTCAACTACAAAGACCCGGCAACGCTGCTACGTATACTTGATGTACTCTTGTTTTATGTAGAAAAGGGCGCCAGGATCATCCGGTTGGACGCGATTGCCTATATCTGGAAAGAGATCGGCACACCGTCTATTCACCAACCTGAGGCACACCTGATTGTCCAGGTAATACGTGCGGCGCTGGACCTTGTAGCGCCGTACGTGATCCTCATCACCGAGACGAATGTTCCTCATGCCGAGAATATCGCTTACTTTGGTGACGGCGAAAACGAAGCCCAACTGGTCTACAACTTCACCTTGCCGCCGCTTTTGCTCCATACCTTCCTGTCTGGCGATGCGACGCGTCTCCATCACTGGGTTAACACGCTCCACACCCCATCAGCGCAAACCACATTCTTCAATTTCACGGCTTCACATGATGGGATTGGAGTCCGTCCAGTTGAAGACATCCTTACCGAAGAGGAATTGGCGATGATGATAAGCCAGGTTGAAGCACATGGCGGGCATGTGTCATACAAAACCAATTCTGACGGCACGCAAAGCCCCTACGAGCTGAACATCACGTATATCGATGCCCTTTGCGATCCCCAGGAACCGCAGAACATCCAGGTTCGTCGCTTCCTGGCTTCGCAGGCGATTATGCTGGCCCTGGCGGGCATGCCGGCCATCTACATCCATAGCCTACTCGGCTCGCGTAACGACTTCGAAGGCGTGGAGCGCACCGGGTACAACCGCTCTATTAATCGGGCGAAGCTTCAATCTGATGAGGTGCTAGGCCAGATTGCAGCTGAGGATAGCTTCCGCGCACAGATCTTTCAGGGCTGCCTGAATCTGGTACGCACCCGTATCGCGCACTCAGCGTTTCATCCCAATGCAGCCCAGCGTGCACTCAGTGTCGGGACGTCGAGCGTGTTCGCGCTGCTGCGGCAGAGCGAGACCATGCAGGTCCTGGCTCTGCACAATGTATCGGAAGTTGAACAGACGATCAATCTGGGCGAGTTTTGCAGAAATGAGTGTGTGGACTTACTGACCAGTGCAACGCTTCCGGCCCGGAATCACACGATGGCTCCCTATGAGGTCCGTTGGCTTGCGCTACGCCAGGCCTAGATGCGGTGACCATCACGTCTGGTCAGATGCAGACCTGATAGACGCGCCGAGGTGCGTGTGTCGCGAGGACCGCCAACTGACCATGGCAAATGTACCGACCAATATAGCTGCCATCACAAGTAGGCTGATGAGCTTGAATAAGCGGCTCGCGGTAATCAGAGCGATAGCGCCAAACATTGTACAGAAGAAATAGTAGCCCATAACGATGGTGCGCTGGGAATAGCCCAGATCCAGCAAACGAAAGTGCAGGTGCCCGCGGTCGCCATGCATCGGATTGCGGCCCTGGCTGGCTCGGCGGACAATCTGCCAGGCGACATCCATCAGTGGAAGCCCCATTACCAGCAGGATAGTGGCCATTTTGGCGCCACCGATAATGCTCAAAACGCCGAGTGTGTATCCCAGAAAGACTGCGCCGCCCCCCATGAATATCCGGGCTGGATAGAAGTTGTAGACCAGGAAACCCAGAGTGGCGCCGAATAGCGCCAAGGGCAACAAGCCAACACTCACCTGGTTTAACTGAAACGTGGCGTGGATAAAGATCATCAATGAGGCAATTGCGGTGACTCCTGAGGCCAGGCCATCCAGACCATCGAGGAAATTCACAGTATTCATCATAATGCCCAACCAGAACAACGTTATCGTGACGGTAACCGCATAGGGCCACCCTCCCACGACCGTCCCAGTTAGGGGATTATTGAAACTCTCAATGAAAATCAGGAAGAAGATCGCGATCGCACCGGCAATCAGCTGCCCCAGATAGAGCTGAAGCGGTCCCAGCTCATATTTGTCGTCAACAAAGCCGATACCGTAGATGAAAATCCCGCCGATGAGTAGTCCACTGAGCCGGATTATTTCCTTGTCATCGGTTCTGCCGACCGGCATGAACTGCGCCACCAGAACAGCTACTACGAAGGCAATCACAATTGCCAGGCCGCCGAGCTGCCCAGTAGGCCGTTGGTGCCGCCGTCGCCCGCCAGGTTCTTGAACAACCCCGAGCCGGTGACTTAGCCAGATTGTCCAGGGTGTCAGCACCAAGGAAAGGACCAACGCGACACCAAAGACAACCGCAAACGACTGCCAATTGTCAGCAAGTGTGTCGGACATTGCGTCCCATTTCACCCCGTTCCGAATTGACGGTCACCCGCATCGCCCAGACCCGGTACAATGAAGCCGATATCATTCAGGCGCTCATCTACAGCCGCCAAATAGATGTGCACATCGGGATGTGCACTCGTGAGGTGCTCAATTCCCTCCGGAGCCCCGATCAGCCCGACGAACTTGATGCGTTCGACACCCCAGCGTTTCAGGACCTCGACTGCCGCCGAGGCTGAACCACCCGTGGCCAGCATCGGATCTAGGATCAGACAGAGTTGGACAGTAGGCTCTACTGGCAGCTTATTGTAATACTCGACCGGCCGCAGTGTCTTCTCGTCACGATAGATGCCCAAATGCCAGACCTGTGACCCGGGGATCATCTCGAGAAGACCATCCACCATCCCCAGACCTGCACGTAGTATAGGCACCAGACCAATTTCGGAATAGAGCTTGTGGCCAACGACATGCCCCATCGGCGTTTCTACAGGCCAATCCTGAAGCCAGAGGTCCGCTGTTGCTTCGTAGCACAGTAACTTGGCCATTTCGCCAACTAGCTCACGAAACTGTCGATGTTTTGTGTTGACATCGCGTAGGAGGGTAAGCTTATGTTTCAATAGTGGATGATCTGAAACGTGAACCTGTGGCTTCATAAGGACACTACACATAGGCCATAAATAGCCCAGGTGTATCCCCTCCTTTCATATACCCCAGCTAGCAGAATGCCGCGCCAGATTATACGGTGGGGGCGAAGTGTTGTCAAAGACACATTTTGGCTGCTACGTCGTCACGTAGCTGAGTTTTTGAGGAACTGCTCAAGGCTGCTTAAAAAGTGATCGGGCGAGTCCAGCATCGGAAAATGCCCGGCATCTTCAAAATAGTCGATCTGGGCATGTGGCACACCTTTTTCCAGGACGAACCGTTGTTTCGGATTGACGATGATATCCTTTTTACCGTACATACCCAACGCGGGCATAGTGATGCGGTGTAG
>JAADYW010000248.1 GCA_010092845.1 Chloroflexota bacterium | reverse complement strand
TTGCAGCGTTACGGTAAACGTGTTGTGCCGCGGCTACAAGATGCCGGAGTGTTGGGGCCAAAGTCAATTGTCGCGCATGCGGTCCATTGCAATGCGTGGGAACTTGAGATCCTGCGGGATACGGGGACCTGGATCACCCACCAGCCGCGCAGCAATATGAATAACGGTGTTGGCGCCGCCCCGCTTGACACCATGCTGGCTGGCGATCTCCCGGTGTGCCTGGGCAATGATGGCCTGGGAAACAATATGTGGGCCGAGTGGAAAACTGCTTATTTCCTCCAGAAAGTGGCGCACCATGATCCGCGTCGCGCGCCAGGTGATGGCATTGCCAGAATGGCCTGGCACAACAACGCGCGGCTAGCCGCGCGCTTTTTCCCTGGTCAGGTCTTCGGTACGTTGGCGGTGGGTGCAGCCGCTGATCTAATTGTGGTAGACTATGATCCCTTCACACCGTTGACGGCTGGGAACCTGCCCTGGCACGTCGTTTTTGGTTTTGAAGCATCCATGGTGAATACAACGATCGTTGCGGGCCGTATTCTCATGCAGAACCGCCAATTGCTTACGCTTGATGAAGAGGCGATCAATGCGCGCGCGCGCGCAGTGGCCCCCGATTTGTGGGCACGTTATACACAAATTGCAACATCTGCCCGATAACCTCAAGTCAATCATCAGAAAGGAACTGCTCACTTGGAAAGAGTAACGCAAGAGATCATGCTGGTTACCATCGCGGTACTTGGGGGCACCGGCAAAGAAGGCTCGGGGCTAGCGTTGCGCTGGGCCAATAGCGGCTATCGCGTGTTTATTGGGTCGCGTGCTCCCGAGCGGGCGCAGGCCAAGGCTGAAGAGCTCAATGCTCAGCTCGGAGGAACATATATTGCCGGGATGTCCAATCTCGAGGCAGCGAAAAATGCCGATGTCGTGGTTCTGAGTGTGCCCTATGAAGCCCATAGGGCGATTCTTGAGGAAGTGCGTGAGGCCCTTGGTGGCAAAGTGATGATTGATGTGACGGTGCCAATCATCCCCCCCCATGTTCGTCAAGTTTTTGTGCCTGATGGTCATTCGGCGTCGCTTGAAGCCCAGGAGTTCCTTGGCGAGGATACCAAAGTCGTCGCAGCGTTTCAGAATGTCAGCGCGGTCCATCTCAAGGACATTGAGCATCCGGTTGATTGTGACGTATTGGTGTGTGGCAATGATATGGATGCCAAAGCCGATGCCATCCATCTGGTCAAGGCGGCCGGTATGCGTGGTATCGACGCCGGGCCCTTGGCGAACTCAGTGGCTGTTGAGGCTTTGACCCCCGTGCTGTTGTATATCAATCGAGAGTATCAAGTGAAGGGCGCGGGCATTCGCATCACGGGTTTGCCGGTTGATGGATAATGCCAGTCACTGAACTGTCCTTGCGGGCATTGGCAGGTATTCCAGCAGTGAAGCCGGGTGATAATCTGGCGCTGATCATCATGAGGGGGCTAGAGCAGTCCCAGATCGCATTACAAGCCGGGGATGTGCTTATTGTCTCGTCGAAAATCGTCTCCAAGGCGAATAATCGCTTTGTCGATCTGGAGAAGATACAGCCATCTGAGCGCGCGACGACGCTGGCCCAAACAACGCATAAGGATCCTCGTTTTGTCGAGCTTGTCCTACGGGAATCGGTACGAGTGTCGCGTGCGGCTCCGAATGCGTTGATCGTTCAGCATCGCCTCGGTTTTACATCGGCTAATGCGGGCATCGACCAATCCAATACCGGCTACACCAGCGGGAATATGGTGCTGTTGTTGCCAGAAGATCCGGACGCATCTGCCGCGGCGCTGGCCAGTACATTGGAAGCTGAACTTGGCATCCGTCCAGCAATTGTCATCAGTGATACGCATGGCCGTCCATTCCGTATAGGGAATATCAACGTGGCGATTGGGATTGATGGGCTGCCACCACTGTATGACCAGCGCGGCCAAAGCGACCTCTATGGACGGACGTTGCAGGCCACCGTCACCGCCTTCTGCGACCAGATCGCATCCGCGGCAGGCTTGTTGATGGGGGAGGCAGATGAAGGCCAACCAGTGGTGCTGATGCGTGGATTACGGTGGCCCGCGGACCAGGTTGGCCGAGCCCATGAGCTGGTACGACCGTCCGACCAAGACCTGTATCGTTGAATTAAAATTGAGGTATAATTGAATACGGGAACTGAAGAGGAGTTACCTCTATTTAAACGTCTGGCATTGACGCGCCGTTCGATCAGGGTCTTCCAGCCGCGTCCCATCCCTGACGATCTGCTGCGTGATCTGCTCACAATCGCGATGTGGGCGCCTTCCGCCCATAATCGCCAACCGTGGCGTTTTGCCGTTGTAACTGCGGACGATGCGAAACACCACCTAGCATCGGCTATGGGAGATCAGTTGCGTGCAGATCTTCAGGCTGACGGCGTCTCGGTGGCCGTCATTGAGAAGGATGTCGGTCGCTCCTATACCCGGATCACTGGCGCGGCGGCGTTGGTATGTCTTTGTATGTCAATGGTTGACATGGATCATTATCCGGATGAACACCGGGCTGCGGCTGAGCGGGTCATGGCAATCCAGAGTACCGCAATGGCTGGCCAGAATCTCCTCTTGGCCGCCCATGCGGCCGGGTTAGGGGCCTGCTGGATGTGTGCCCCACTATTCTGTGCCGACGTTGTCCGTCAGGTGCTGAGATTGCCCGAGGATTGGGAACCTCAGGCGCTAATCCCGCTCGGCTATCCAGCTCAGCAGCGCGAGCGGACGCGCGAAGCCCTAGAAACGCGGTTACTATGGCGCTAAATCAGTCCAGAGGAGCAGGGCCGCAGGTGGTGGCGCTGGCCGGAGGTGTCGGTGGGGCCAAGCTGGCGCATGGTCTGGCACGCATACTGCCACCGGGCCATCTGACGGTGGTCGTCAATGTCGGTGATGATTTCGAGCGCTATGGACTGCATATTTCGCCTGATCTTGACACCGTAATGTATACCCTTGCGGAGATTGCTAATCCTTCCACTGGCTGGGGTTTAGTCGATGAGAGCTGGCAAGCGCTAACGATGATGGCTCAGTATGGCGAAGATACATGGTTTCGCCTCGGGGATCGCGACCTGGCGACGCACCTGCTGCGAACTGATGCCCTGCGTAGCGGCCAGCGTTTGACGGAAATCACGGCACGCCTGGCGCATAAGCTGGGCGTGGCCCATACAATCTTGCCAGCCAGCGACGAACCTATGGCGACTATGGTGCATACGCGCGAAAAAGGTATTCTGCCTTTTCAGCAATATTTTGTAAAATATAGATGGCAGCCAACGGTCATTGACTTACAATATGAAGGGGGTGACCGAGCACAAGTGAGTGGTGAGGTGCGTGCTGCGGTGGCTGCTGCCGATCTCCTGGTAATCTGTCCATCAAACCCATTGCTCTCTGTGGCTCCGATATTGGCAGTGGCAGGCCTACGAGAGCTTATCGAACAACGTCAGATGTCATGCATAGCTGTAAGCCCCTTGATTGGCGGCAAGGCTGTTAAAGGGCCGACCGCCAAGCTCATGCGCGAAATGGGGCACGAGCCATCGGTTCTCGGGATTGCCCGGTTCTATAACGGCCTTATCGACGTGCTGGTAGTTGATTCAGAGGACCAGCAAGCTATTGGCCAGGTACTGAGTCAGTTCCCGGCGTTGTCTATCTTTGAGATGCCCATACTGATGAAAACCGTCGCCGATCGAGAGAGCGTAGCGCAGCGTATTGTAGACTTGATCTGATTGATGTAAGCGAAAAGACTGTGAGGTGCTATGTGAGAATCTGGACGATAATGCCAGTTAAGCCCCTTGTTCGAGCCAAAAGTCGCCTTAAGGGCGTACTCTCCTCAGAACAGCGTGAGCGCCTTGCTTTGGGGATGTTGCTGCGAAATATCCAGATAATGAAGATGATCCCCGCGATTTCTGGGACATTAGTGATTAGCCGTGATACCAAAGTGCTGGCCGTGGCTCGTGACCAGGAGGTCCATACTGTGCAAGAGAGCGGACAACCGGAGCTTAACTCGGCATTGAGCCGGGCCACCAAACTGCTCCGCGCCTGGGGCGCTGACGCGACACTGATTCTACCAACGGATATCCCGTTGTTGATGCCCGAAGACATCGAGCAAATCGTGCATTTGGGGCGTTTTCCGGGAACGGTTGTTATTGCGCCGGATCATCTTGAGGATGGGACCAACGCATTGCTGGTCAATCCTCCTGGGGCGATCAAGTATGGGTATGGTGAAGGTAGTTTTGCTCGCCACAAATCTCACGCAGAGTTGGAAGGGCTGACGTTGCACGTCTATGAATCAGAGCGGATTGCCATTGATGTTGATACACCTGAAGACTTGAAAAGCTACGCCAAACTCGCGGAGAAATACAATATCCCCCTCATAGATTATCTCTCTCTGGAGCCAGCGATCGAGGATATGCTGCTGGTTGAGAATCCATCAGGTTGATGCGTTTTGCTGCCGGGTTGACCGGTTTTCTCATTACTTATTCGTTTCTTGCCGACTTCAAGGAGGCTGTCGTGACCGACCGCGTAGGACTATATTTGCAGGATGCACATGAGATTTCCGAAGGGATTGAGCTTGTCCGGTATGCTGAAGACAGGGGGTTTGAAGCCGTCTGGCAGGCGGAGAGTCGTTTGGTGCGAGATGCCGTTGTGCCGATGGCAGCCTTTGCCGCCTGCTCAGAGCGCATCAAAGTCGGGTCAGGGGTAATCAACAACTGGACACGCAACGTTGCTTTGACGGCGGCAACATTTCTCACCCTTGATGATCTCTCCCCGGACCGGATTCTGTGCGGTATTGGCGCCTGGTGGGACCCATTGGCGGCGAACGTGGGGGTCCAGCGCCGCAAGCCACTGCTGGCCATGCGCGAATATGTGACCGTACTGCGAGACTTGCTCAATATGAAGCGTGTTACCTTTCATGGTGAGTTTGTGCAGGTTACAGATATCGAGCTTGATGTCGTCCATGGCCGTCGCGAGCCGCGTAATGTACCGATCTATATCGGGGCCACGGGGCCAAAGATGCTCGCGCTGAGTGGTGAGATCGCAGATGGTGTGCTGCTCAACTACATGGTGTCCCCTGACTACAACGATATGGCAATAGCGCAGATTGAGCGGGGGGCCCAGCTTGCTGGCCGCCGCCTGGAAGATATTGATCGTCCGCAACTCGTCATTTGCTCGGTGGACCGTGATCGCAAACGTGCTCTGGATGCGTCGCGCAAACTCGTTACCCAGTACCTCGGCCAGCAACCCCATTTAATGAAGGCCAGCGGTGTTGATCCAAGCCTCCTCGACGAGATTCATCGTGTATTGAAATGGCCTGCTACTGAAGAAGAGATCGAGAACGCGATGACTCTGGTGCCAGATGAGATTGTGCAGCAAGTTACTGCCAGTGGGACACCTGAGGAGGTGAAAGCCAAGGTGCGGGAATACGTGTCGCACGGGTGTACCTGTCCGGTGCTGTATCCTCTGGGGCCGGATGTGCGTCTGATGATTGACACATTTGCTGATGGCTACCTGAACTAACTGGTTGATTGACGCTCCTCATGGAAGCAGTGTTGCCTGGCTTGATGGCGCCGTTAGCTGATCATACACTGGCGGTACTCCAAGCGGCCCATGCGGAGGCCCGACGGCTGGGGAACAGCCATGTCGCCATCGAGCACGTTTTATTAGGTATGCTGCGTATACATCAAAACGAGAACACCCTTCTATGGCGCGTTTTGAGACCACGTGCGGGCAGCAGTGCAGGTGGGTTGCTGCGGGAGCATGGTTTTACAATTCGCCGCATCGAAGACATTGTTCGGCGCCAGAATGTCGGCTTTGCACACCATCACCGGAATACGACATTGCTGCTATCCGCAGATGCAGGTGCGGCTTTGCGGCTGGCGAACGATGAAACTCACTGGGCCGATGCGCTTGAAATCGACGATGAGCTGCTGTTGTTGGGCATTTTGTTGCAGGCAAAAGGGGTCACCGTAGCTGAAGCTCTCAAGGCTGATCCTGTCAAGCTGCGGAAGCAGGTTCGTCAGATGGTTACCGATAAGCAACTGGCGGCATGGCGAACCCGAAAACGGTCCCGCTATACACGTTGTGCCCAGATTGCGCTGTCGTTGGCCCAGGCTGCGGCCCGCGATTTGCACCATTCAGAGATCGGTGTTGAGCACCTGCTGCTGGGGTTGTTGAATGAGCGATCTGGTGTGGCGCGGCGTGTATTGAACAACCTGGGTGTGCGTGCTGAGCATTTCGAAGCACGTTTGGTACAGATGACGCCCAGCCAGAACCATCCGGTTGACATTGTGGGCCTATCCTACGGCTATAAACGCCTGCTCGATCGCGCTGGTGACGAGACTCGCGTTCGCCAGCATATGCTTACCGGGACCGGGCATCTCCTTCTCGAGATGATGACCCTAAGCGATGAAACCGCGATCCGTGCCCTGCGACGTTTGAATGTCAAACCCGAAGACGTCTATGTGCAGTTGGCGGCGTATGTCTCGTTGCAGGCGATGGTTCTGCCGGATGTCATTGGTGGCGATTTGGCTTTCCTCGACGAACGGGTTGACTTCACGCCGAACGTGCAGGCTGCGTTCTGGGAGGCATTGGCCGAGGCGCGGCGTTTGGAACATCGCGTACTGGATACCAGTCATCTCTTGATGGGCATTCTGCTCCTTGGGGCAGACCGTGCGGCCTATGTGCTCGAGGTAGCCAGAGTCGATCGTCGGCGGGTCCGTGGCTTGATTGAGCTCATGAGTGTTCAGACCTATCGTTTCAGTCTCAATCCAATGCGCTTCTCCGAGGAACTACGCGAGGTTGTGCGTGTGGCTGCATCCGATCTCCCTCAAGGTCAGCCATTGACGACGCTGCATCTCTTGTTCGCTTTGCTGACCCTGCCAGAGGTTATTGGTGTTAAAATCCTCGCGCATTTGAAGCTCGATCTAGTCACCTTGCAGCAAATAGTCAGCTCCGAGCTTGGCCATAACGATCCCTTGCCTCGACAATCAACGGAAGAAGAATAATGAGTGTGAAGAAACAGGCTCCCCAGGGAGAAACTCGGACCCCCCAACCGAATTCACGAAAGTGTTTTGTGTGTGGCATCGCCAATCCAATTGGACTGAAGATACGTTTTCTGAATACTGGCCCCGGCTCGATTGAGGCCCGGCTAACGCTGACAGAGTACTATCAGAGCTATCCAGGTATCGCTCACGGTGGCATTGTGGCGACTATCCTGGATGAGACGATGGGGCGCTCTATTCTGTCGGTGGATGAAGGCCGCCTGATGTATACCGGCAAGATGGAGCTGCGCTATCGGCATCCCGTTCCCCTGGATACGGAGATTCTCTTTCGCGGCTGGATCGTCAAGGACCGGCAGCGGATTGCCCAGGTGGCTGGCGAGGCCGTCTTGCCGGACGGCACTGTGGCTGTCGAGGCTACCAGCACGGTTGTCATGATCCCGTCGGAGGAACTCGCCAGCATGAATACGGATGATGTTGGGTGGCGTGTCTACGAGGACCACGAATTTGACTAACCGCGAGGGTACGAGATTTCGCTGGTCGGCGGATATCGTGGCCTGGCTTATCCTGTGTGTGAGTCTCGGTGGGGTGTCGGTCCTCTATCTCTCGCTGGGGCTGGTAACCAGCGAGTCTGCGCTCATTATGCCGCTGGATGATACCTATATTCACTTCCAATACGCCCGGCAGATGGCTCAGGGGGATCCTTATGTCTACAATCCAGGCGACGAGCCGTCGTCTGGTGCCACGAGCTTTTTGTATACGCCGCTCCTGGCAATAGGTTATTGGCTGGGATTCGATGGTTTGCGCCTTGGCTACTGGGCGGCGGTGATCGGTGCGGTCTGTTTCCTCCTGAGCGGCTGGTTGATCTACCGTCTGGCGTTGCGGGCTGTTGCTGCACCATATCGAACTCAGCGCGTGACAGCTACGCTGCTTATGCTGGCCTTCGTCATCAGTGGTCCTATGATCTGGGCTGCCTATAGTGGCATGGAAACCCTGCTCATGGTACTGGCAACGCTTCTTGCTTTGTATGCCTACAGCAAGGACGATCGGCGGGGTGCTGGACTGGCCGCAGCCGGCGCTGCCCTGGTCCGGCCCGAAGGTGCGGTCATTGCCATAACGATGGCGTTTGCGCTACTCTGGCGGTCGCCCAGGCGGCTGCTATGGCCAGGGGTGGCCCTGGCCACCATCGCTGTGCAACCCCTGGTCAACTTGATGGTCACTGGATCACTATCAGCCAGCGGGAATCAAGCCAAATCCCATCTCTATAATGTGACAATCCCTTTTACAGAGCGGCTTGAACAGATATGGGATTCATGGTGGCGCTTGTGGCGTGAACTGCTGAGTGGTAGTGCGCCAGTCGATGGGCACTATATTCCTGTGGTGGTCGTCATGTTGGGCTTGGTGGCGGTAGGTTTTGGTATATATGACAGCTGGCGGAGACGTGATGTTGTGCCGGCACTGCTGGCTGGCAGTTGGCTACTGCTGATAAGCATTGGCATCGCGACACTGGAGACTGCTTTCTGGCATTTCAAACGCTATCAGATTCCTCTGATGGCTTTGATGTTTCCACTCGGGGGATGGACACTCTTACGGCTCAGTGTTGGGTGGTGGCGGTGGCTAGGACCCGGACTGGCTGCCGGGGCGCTGATCGTGTCAGCCGGAACGACTCTCGAATATGCACGCCGCTATCGCGACAATGTCTACGTTGTCCAGAACCAGCAGATCGCGATGGCCCGTTGGGTGGCTGCGAATTTACCCGCTGAAGCCCGAATCGGAGTACATGACGTCGGCGTGATGCGCTATGTCGGCAACCGTGCCACCTATGATCTGGTGGGTCTGACTACAGATAAGGTTGCCACCGCCTGGCGTCAGGGATCAGGCACAATCTACGACACGATGTATCATCACGAACACCGGCCGGATTACTTCGCCATCTACCACGATATTCAATCCTTGCCGCTGCTGGCGGCGGTGGGTGTATTTGGTGAGGAGCTTCAACGTTTCACCGTGCAGTTGCCCGAGAACACGGTGGCATCGGCTACCGGGACGCAAATTGTGTCGCGGGCTTTCTGGCCAGATGACGCTATTGAGCCAGTTCTGGAGGGTATACCTGGAACATGGACCCTGCACGAGGTCTTCGATGTGGGTGATATTGCGGCGGAAGACCGCTACGGCTACCACTGGTGGCAGGACGGCCTCTTTGATGGTTTTGCGACCATCGTCCGACGCTTGCCATTGGCCACTTGCATGGCTGACGAATGTCTCATGACGGATGGCCAGCGCCGGATTACTGGCGGCGAGGAATGGACTTTGCCCGATGCTGGGGACGCTGATTATTACTTAGTGGTTTTGCGGGCCCACGCCGAGAGCCCAGCGTACTTATTCCTTGGTTGTGATGCCATCCGCAGCACGAAGGTCGTGCCCCAACGCCCCGGCTTATGGGTCGAGATCCCTTTTCTGCTGCCCGCGGAGGCAGGCCGGTTCTGTTTGAAGACGGATCAAATATATCATCCTGCGACATACACCGTCTACACGGGTGACTATCCCGCTATTGAACCACCCGAGGCCGTGATCGCGAGACTGGTAGATCCAGTGGCGGCCGGGCGTATCTCGCTGGTGGATGTATCCACCGCAATGACTGATGCCGAGGTCGCGGTCTCGGTGCAGTGGTTTTCTCAGGGGGATTTGACCCAGGATGGCAAAGTGTTTCTCCATCTTTACGATCACCCTGACGAGCCGCCATTGCGCCAGATTGATGTTTGGCCGCAGGATGATACGCTGCCGCCGGCAAACTGGCTGCCCGGCTATATGACTGAGGTCTACCGACTCTCATTGGACGGGTTGCCACCGGGAACCTATCCCGTGGCGCTTGGAATGTTCGAGCCAAATACGGGAAAACGGTATACTGTAGTTAGGGGCGACGGTAGACAAACTGATCGTCTCTTCGTGGGTGAGGTTCAGATTGACTGAGGTTTTCGATGAAAATTGATTTTACGCTCAATGGACAAGATGTAAGCTTTGATGTTGCACCCAATGACACCTTGCTGCGTGCCCTGCGTAAACACGGCTTTTTCGGCGCGAAATTTGGGGATGAGTATGGCGTTTCAGGGTCGGATACAGTGCTGCTGGATGGTCGGCCCGTCCTCTCCGGCATGATTCTGGTGAGCCAGGTTGCGGGGCGCAACGTCACGACAATTGAAGGTGTAGGCGGCACCCAGGAGCGCGGTTGGCGCGGGTCAGAGCCGCTGCACGCCCTACAAGAGGCCTTTGTCGAGACGGGTGCGATCCAATGTGGGTATGAGACGCCGGCATTCATCCTGTGCGCGTTGGCGTTACTGGAGCAGAACCCCGCGCCCAGCGAGGCTGATGTCCGCGAGGCCCTGGCGGGGGTTTTGAGCCGTGATACGGGCTATGTCAAGCCGGTGCAGGCTGTCTTACGGGCCGCCGCTGTGCTACGCGGTGAACCCGTGGACCCGATCGATACGCAGGGCGCGATTCCTGCGCCGCCAGATCTCTTCAAGTCGCCAGAACAGCCCATCTCACCTGAAGAGCCGGTTGTGGGTGCCGGCGGGGGATCCGAAACGCGTGTCCGCACGTCGCCGCTGCCAGTTATGACGGTTACGCCGGAGGCGGCAAAGCTCAAACAGGTCGGCAAGCCGCGTCCCAAAGTCGATGCCCGAAAACTGGTACAGGGTAAACCGGCCTTTGCTGATGATGTTGAAATGCGGGGGATGCTGACGGCCAAGGTGCTCTGGAGTCCGCATGCGCATGCGACCATCAAACACATTGA
>JAADYW010000247.1 GCA_010092845.1 Chloroflexota bacterium | reverse complement strand
GACGATAAGGCTAATCACAGAACACTCCTTTGGTGATACTTGTGGTACGTATACGATTTCTACGGCCGGGCAGCTTCAGCTTGCCTGGCGTGGTGCTTCTGAATTGACGACCGTTTGGTCGAGCATGCTCAAGATACTACTACCCTTGATGAAAACCCGCCGCATACCTGGCGGTTGGGATACTTGCAGGTAGCCCTGATCAATGAGCTTTTTCAAGGTGCTCAGGCTAACTCCGAGGGCCTGTGATGCTTCCTTGCGGGAGTACACGGCGTCGGGTTGGATGGTGAGTTTGCCACCAGCGTCTTCGGTGTATGATGGTGAACTCATCTTGTAGCCTCCAATTTCATTCGGCAGTATATGCCACTTAAGGATGTTTGTCAACAAGTATTATGCGCTTGGATGTATCTTCCATATCTATTATAGTGCATTAAAAGTCCATAACGGACCAGATTCGCGTGAGTTTAAGATTTTCTAAACAAACAAATGTGCGATTTGCTGCTAAAATTGGTACAAAGGAAATGCATCACATATAATGTGTGAGTAGGAAAAGGGTATCTCTAGTTCGGAGAAGGAGCTGTGACCCTTGGCGATTGAAGGCCGGGTGCTCCTGCTCAATGGTAGCACCTGGGAACCTATCTGTATCATCAATGTGCCTCGAGCAATCAACCTGTTGCTGTCTGGCAAGGCCATTGTTATCGAGGAAACAGACCGGTTCTTACGCTCGGTTCGTTCCCAATTTCAAGTTCCATCGGTTATTGCGCTTAAGCGATACGTCAATGTTCCGCACCGCAAAGCCCAGTGGAGCCGTAAGGCCGTCCTCATCCGGGACAATCACGTTTGTATCTACTGCGGCGTCAAGCCTGGTGATGTCTTGCGCGGTAAGGTCCTGACCAAGAGCGATATGACGATTGATCATATCGTGCCTAAATCAAGAGGAGGGAAGGACGTCTGGTCGAATACGGCCTGCGCTTGCTACATCTGCAATCGGCGCAAGGGCGGGCGGTTGCCTGGCGAAGCGGGCATGAAGCTGCGTTGGGAACCGAAACGTCCTAGAACCAACTATCTGGTCATCGAGCTCGGCAATGGACCAGATGCCTGGAGAAAGTACATCGAGATCAAGAGTCCCTAAGAGTCTGAAACCCACTTTCAGACTCTTAGTCTTTTGTAGGAACGTTGTCGCTTAGTCGGTTGGTGATCCAGGGGATTTCGGGGCGAATCACGCCTTGCCAGTTCCCGAACCAGCCCTCGCGCGTTTCTGCAATATCCTGGATCTCGAATGTCAGCACCTCATCATGCTGGTAGATGGGGCGTTGGTGGTTTGCGACGACCGTGAGCGTCACCCTGTAAACGCCGTGGTTGAGAAGGTGTCCTGGTACGAGGCATTTGCTCTCGTACAATCCCGCAGGCAGGGGTTCATTCTGCCAGAGAGTATCCGCCGGTGGGCGCGTATTGAACACCACGATTCCCATTGCGTTATACACGGCAATGTCTAGCCCCAGAACCGCCCCCGGTTTTCGATTCCAATAGGCGATCGTTATGGTGAATCCCGTCTCGATAGTGATGGTTTCGGCGTCAGCATCGTCATGCGGATGGACCGCGGCACGGTGCAGGCGTATGTGTTCGTTACCTGGCGCGGCTTCGAAGTCCGGCCACACATGATCCCGGGCAGCCTCTGATAGTGATTTCAGGTATGCCGCGACAACTTCATCAGCAGGTCCGTCTTGAACCACCTGGCCCCGTGAGAGCCAGATTACCCGCTGGCACAGGTTTTTGACGGCGGTCATGTTGTGGCTGACAAACAGAATAGTACGGCCAGTCCGCGAGACTTCACCCATACGCCGCAGACACTTCCTCTGAAAGGCGGCGTCACCGACCGCCAAGACTTCATCGACCAACAGGATGTCTGGATCCATAAACGCCGCGACGGAAAAGGCCAGCCGTAACCGCATCCCCTTTGAATAGCGTTTGACCGGTGTCTCGATAAAGGGCGCAATCTCGGCAAAGGCGACGATATCATCGAATTTCGCGCTGATCTCGGTGCGGCGCATGCCCAGGATCGCGCCGTACAAAAAGATGTTCTCGCGACCGGTCAGCTCCTGGTGAAAGCCAACGCCAATGTCCAACAACGAACCAACACTCCCCCAGACCACCGCCTGACCAGCTGTCGGCTCGGTGATCCCCGCCAGGATTTTCATCAGCGTGGTTTTGCCGGCGCCGTTATGCCCAATCAGGCCCACAACCTCTCCCTCCTTGATGGTCAACGACACCTGATTAAGCGCGAATACACGCGGATAGGCCTCATCTGCGAGATCCACGGCGCGCGGGGAAAAGGCACGTAGCCGCTTCAATGGCAGGCGCAGTAGATCCGTCAGCGTGTCGCGTAGTGTCTGATACTCTGCCTGCCTGCTCCCGATGCGGTAGGCTTTGGTCAGGTTCTCGATGTGTATGGCGTTTACATCAGATGACATCGGCGAAGCTCTTCTCCATGTGCCGAAAGTAGTACAGACCACTGACGAAAACCGTGAGCGTGACCAGTGCAGATACAATCACCATAGGGCCCGGCGGCTCACCACTACCCAATAACGACCAGCGAAAAGCCTCGATAACCCCAACCATCGGGTTCAGGCCATACAGGGTGCGCCATGGCTGGTCGAGGAGGCTGGCTGGATAGGCGATCGGTGTGGCAAAGAACCAGAATTGAATGACAAACGGGACCGCAAAGCGAATATCACGATACTGGACATTGAGCGCGGAGAGCCAGAATCCCACACCTAGCGCTGTCAGAAATGCCAGCGCCAGAAATACAGGCAGGAGTACTAACGCAACCGCGGATGGATAGAGGCTATAGACGACCATCATCCCCAGCAAAATCGACATCGCAATCACCATGTCAGGCACGGCGCCGAAAACGCTCGCAATCGGTAATGCCAGGCGGGGAAAATAGATGTTGCGGATCAGTGAAGCGCCGCCAATGATGTTATTGGATGCTTGATTGAGACCCGTTGCGAAAAATGTCCAGGGGATTAGGGCCGTATAGGCGAAAATGGGATAGGGGATGTCGTCTGAAGGTACGCCCGCCAGCTCGCCAAAGAAGATGCTGAAAACCACCATCGTCATAAACGGCTGAATAATCGCCCAGGCAACCCCCAGGATCGTCTGGCGATAGCGCACTTTGATATCGCGCCACGTCAGGAAGTAGATCAACTCGCGGTAGCGCCATAGTTCGCCAAGGCGCAACGCAGGCAATCCTCTGCTAGGACGAATGAGTCGTTGGGGCCGGGGTGATTGGGGTGGCGCATCCATGGATGGCTATAGCACTAGCTCTCCGCTGATAGATGATGTTCTGATTGTAGGCTGTATTCAGAGGTTTGCACAACCTGTCCCATGCTCAGAAGGGGAAGAATACTGGCAGCGCCAACATCGCCACCACCAGCGTGATCAGGATTAGAGGTATCCCGACCTTGGCATAGTCGCTGAAACTGTAGTTGCCCGCGCCCATGACCAGAGTGTTGACTGGTGATGCCACCGGTGACGCGAACGCCATTGATGCCGCAAGGGCAATCGCCATCAGGAAGGCTTCTGGATTGACATCCAGTTCTTGGGCGGTGGCCAGTGCGATGGGTGCCAACAGGACCGTCGTGGCGGTGTTCGAGAGCACCTGCGTAAACACCGCTGTCAACAGGAACAACGCGCCAACCATCATAATCGGGCCCGATTCCCCTACGCTCTGTGTCAAATTCTCGGCAACCACATCAACGAGTTCTACGGTCTCCAGGGCGGTTGCCATCGGCAGCATCCCCGCAATCAGAACAATACTCTTCCAGTCGATTGCATCATAAGCATCGTCCATCGAGAGGCAGCCTGTCAACACCATGCCCAGTGCCGCGACCATGCTGGCGATCGTGACCGTGGTGACGCCTGTCACCATCAGAAGCAACATCCCGAGAAGAATACCCATCGCCAGCGGCGCTTTCTCCTGGTTTGGTGCGCCGAGCATCGCCTCTGGCTGCCCCATCACCACGAAGTCCTTCTGACGCGCTTTGAGCGCCAGAATATCCTGCCAGGTGCCCTGCACCAGTAGGGCATCCCCCACGCGCAAGGGGGTGTCCTCAATCATAACCGGGTCGCTTTCACCCGGGCGGCTAATGGCCAGCACCGAAAGCGTATACGTGGAGCCGAAACGTGTCTCGTTCAATGTCTTGTTGATCATCTCCGAAGTCGGCGGTAGTAGAATCTCAGCGATGCCAACTTCCTGGTTGATTAACGTTTCCTGGTCTTCGGCTGTCCGAGGTTGTAGACCGAGATTCCAGAAGGCGACGGCACGACCAACACTAGCCTTTTCCCCTTGAACGAGCAGAATATCGTCGGGACGGAAAATCGTGTCTGGCGTTGGATGAATCGGTTGTATGCTGTCGGTATCGCGCTGATCACGTAACAGCGGCACTGCGGATTGAGGGGCGGGCCGCAGGATCTCCAGGATGTTAATATCAAAATCATGCCGCAGATTGGCCACGGCAACACTTGTATCTGACAACTTGGAGCGTTCGCGCACCCGTAGCCGGTAGATATTATCCGGCAAACGGTAGCGCTCCATCAACTCGGAGGGGCTTTCAACCTGCTGGTGCAATGTGTCAGTGATATGGTCCGGTAGTAGCCGCCGGCCAATGACCAGCATGTAGATGATACCTGTCAAGGAGAGCAAGATACCAATTGGGGTGAACGTAAAGAAGCTGAAGGGTTCCATCCCGGCATCACGGAGCGTATTACTCACAATAATGTTTGGCGGCGTTCCGATCAAGGTGATCGCGCCCCCCAATGACGCGCCAAACGCCAATGGGATCAGCAGCTTAGAGGCACGCACATTCGCACTACGGGCCAGGCTGACCACAGCCGGCAGCAGGACGGCGACGGTGCCGGTGTTGCTCATAAACCCGGACAGCATAATCACTGCCGCCATCAACGTGATAATGAGCCGCGTTTCTTCCGTGCCGGCGATCTTGAGAATTCGCCGGCCAATCATACCTGCCAGATCAGTCTGCAGGACACCGCCCCCAACGATGAAAAGGGCTGCAATCGTGAGCACCACGGAACTTGAGAAACCTGCCAGGGCTTCGCCAGTCGTCAGGATGCCGGTGACCATTAACAAAATAACGACTGACAGCGCGACAACATCAACGCGTAGCCACTCAGTGACGAAGAATAGAATCGCAAATGCGAGGATCCCCAGCGTGATCCACATATCAGCATCCATACAGGATTCCCTTAATTCGCACATATCGGCCGAACAATGGCGGCTACTATTTTAACCGATGCTACCAAATCAGATAGCAAGCTGATTGGTGTGAATGCACGAAGCCCGCCTCGACCATGTTATTGACCGCCGCCGTGGCGGTTCGTATAATGGCCCCGCCATGAACGATCAGCAATGGATGCAGATTGCCCTAGAAGAAGCACAACAGGCCGAACGGCATGCTGATGTGCCGATTGGTGCTGTTGCTGTGCGCGAGGGACGTCTGATTGCCCGTGGCCACAACCGGCGCGAAATTGACAATGACCCGACTGCCCATGCTGAGTTGATCGTCTTGAGGCAGGCAGCCCAGGTCATCGGGCATTGGCGGTTGGAAAACGTCACAGTTTATTGTACACTCGAGCCCTGTCCGATGTGTGCTGGCGCAATGGTGTTGGCGCGTTTACCACGCCTGGTATATGCGGCTTCTGACCCAAAGGCGGGCGCGAGTGGGAGTGTAATGGATATTTTACAGCACCCCCGGCTCAATCATCGTGTTGAGGTGACAGCGGGCATTCATGCCGAAGCGGCGGCAGCGCTCTTAACAGGCTTCTTTGCCCGATTGCGCGCCCAGGGCCAAAAATAATAATCTTGTGAGAACACCGAAGAAACTGTACTATTGGAACAACTGAATATATTATACTTGGAGAGGTGCCAGAGTGGACGATTGGGGCGGTCTCGAAAACCGTTGTGGCCTCCGGGTCACCGTGGGTTCGAATCCCACCCTCTCCGCTGAGAAATAAAGACGTCAGCACTGGCTGGCGTTTTTCGTTCTAGAGGCGAGTCATCACTATCTGGCATTTGCACGGCGGTTCTACATAGCAAGCAGGGAGCACGACTCGCAAGGATGAACCCGACATCAAACCGGCAATGGTCCCGGGGGGTGTGGTTATTGGGGCTCGCTGTGGCAACCTTTGCCATGGTGGGTGCAGGCATTGTACTCTTGACCGAAGCGGAGGACGAGCCACTGTTCGTCCAGACGCCTACCCGTACACATATAGGTGCCTTCCAGGCCAATAGTACCTTTATAGGAAATGGCAACGCCCAGATTACCCTGGAGCCGGTTGCGCCACCTCAGGGCCTGCCTGAAGACCTGACAGCAACACCTTTGACTCAAATACCTCCTGAGCTTGCGCCAGCCTATCAGGCCGCAGTTGGTCCAGATTCAGCGCGAATAACCCTGGTTGAGTACGGGACCTATGGCTGCCACGTTTGCCGGCATGTCTTTGAAATCGGCCTGATCGCTAAGCTTCTGGCACAGTATCCACAAGAAATTCGCTATGTTTTCGTCCACTGGCCCGTTATTCACCCCAATGACATGCTGGCCACGGAGGCCGTGTTATGTGCCCAGGAACAGTCAAACGAGGCGTTCTGGGCTTTTCACAATAGCTTGTTCGAGCTAACCTATCCGGAGTACGATTCATTTGATCACCCAGCCCCCTTTATCGCTGTGGCCTACCAACTTGGTTTGGATCCAGATGCGTTTCGGGCCTGTCTGGGCAGTGGGCTCTATCGCTCGCATGCATTTGAATTACAGGAACGTGGTCTGGAGCTAGGATTACCTGGTACCCCGACTTTTTTCGTCAACGGGCAATTGGTCCACAAACGTGATCTTGAGGACACCATTCTCCGTATCATGGCAGAAACACGTTCCCGCGCCGAGGGGGCTGAGAGGTAGGCATGAAGTATGGATGCTGACGCACTCCGCGAATTCCGGCGCGAAAAGGACCTTGTTTTCAAGTCCCATGTCCAATCACCATTGACCCCCGAGCAGCGCAGGGATTTCAAGGGCTTGGACTATTACCCACCGAATCCGGACCTGGATCTGGTCCTTGCTGCCGATGAGTTCGACGAGAAGATCACGATTCAGATGCAGACCACGACCGGCGGGGTCCAGTCCTATCAGAAGTGGGGACAGCTAAGCTTTGAGGTCAAGGGGGAAACCGCTACCCTGGTCCTGTACTATACCCCTGAGCACGACCATTTCTTCTTGCCGTTTATGGATGCGACCAGTGGGCAGACAACATATAGCGGTGGGCGTTATCTTGACCCAGCCCGGCTGGATGATGGGCGCTTTGGGGTGGATTTCAATAGGGCGTATGCGCCCTATTGTGCCTACAACGAATACTGGACCTGTCCGATTCCACCACTCGAAAACCGGCTAGAGGTACCGATTGAGGCTGGCGAAAAGGCTTTCAAGCACGTCTGATCTACTTTGGACAGCGAGGGTTAGCCTACGCTCAAAGGCAATGTGATTCCCAGATCCTCGAGGATTTGGCTGAGCAATGCCAGATCTAATGGCCCCACTACTGTGTCGTACACCGTGCCATCAGGTGCAATGAAATATGTTGTCGGCACCACAGCCCCGCCAAACACCGAAGCGAATATCGCCCCCTCCGGATCAACGACCATCGGATAGGTCGCGGCTAGGCTATCGGCCAGCGCACGGGTTTCCTCGGCCAGATCACTGACGTTGATCGCCAGAACGACAACTTGATCCTCAGAGGTATGGTCTCGAACCAACTGTAGCAATGGGAATTCGTGGAAACACGAGCCACAACCTACCGTCCAGAAGTTCAGAATGACAACTTTGCCCTGCATCTGCGCGACGGTATGGATGTTGCCATCGATATCAGTGAATGTCACGTCAGGGACCGGTTTGCCTTCTTCCAACAACTGTGTTGTGGATGGATCAACGCTATCGCTGAAGCGCGATACCACTACGCGGCGTGGCGTTGCTTCTGAGGTGGGTGATGGGAGTGGGGTTGGTGTGCCGGTCTGGGTTGCTGTGGGGCTTGGTGAAGGCGTTTCGGTTGCCGGGTTATCACCGCGCACGATTTCGACCTGGGGGTCTCCATTTTGACCGGACTGGGCGGAGTCATTGCTGCAAGCCGTCATTGCCACCAGCGCGATGACCGCTATGCTCGTCAGTTGGCAAACCGCTATCGATCTTCGCATCAAACATCCACACTGGCTATTTTCCGTTGCGTCGCGGGACATGGTGGTGATCCCGGCAGCGTGCTTCATAGACCTCGGCGGCACCGACCATGATGACGGGGTCATCGTAGTCCGCCGGTTGCCCGTTGATTAGACGTTGCGTGCGGCTGGCTTCTTCCCCACAGACCATGCAGATGGCATGCAACTTCTGGACTTGCTCGGCTTTGCATAGCAGGGCTGGCATTGGGCCGAATCCTTCACCCCGAAAGTCTGTATCGAGGCCCGAGATGATGACGCGGATCCCTTGCCCCGCCAGTTCTTCGACAAGCTCAACAAGGTCCATATCGAAAAACTGTGCTTCATCAATTGCCACCACTGTCGTATCCGGCGTCAGGCCCGTGCGAATATCCTGAGAACACGTAACAGGATTGGCCATGAAGTCCTGACCACTATGCGATGTGATCCGCGTCTGGTGATAGCGCTCGTCAATTTTGTGCTTGAACACCTGAACATGTTGCCGGGCGATCTGGGCACGCCGTACCCGGCGAATCAGCTCCTCAGTCTTGCCACTGAACATACTGCCACAGATGACTTCAATGCGTCCCGTGTGGTGTTTCACAGATAGCGCTCTCCTGCCTAATAAGTGTATACATGGACAAAACAAAAGGCAGATGGATTCATCTGCCCGGGGGATTGCCTCATCGTTTATCGGTGGTCTGGCGAGGCCTTAGGCCTGCTCGGGTTGTTCCTCATCTATTTCAAAGGGCAGTTCGAAGCCCATCGCGCGTAGTCTACGCTTGATGTCGGAAAGGATCTTGCGACCAATACCGGAAATCGACAGGATCCCTTCATCACCCTCAGCCTCTAGCCTGGCCAGAACATGCCCGATTTCGGTTATGCCCTCGTCTTGCAGGATCTGGGTGTAGCGCTTGCCGAGTTCGAGGGTCTCGATAGAAACATCTGTCGCCAGTTGTTCCTCTTCGCGTGTACGCGACGCGACGATATCATCACGCTGTTGTAAGCGTTAATAGAAGCGGTCAACCTGACCTTCCGTGTCCATGATACGCTGCTCACCGGTGTAGAAGGGGTGGCAGTTGGAGCAGACGTCAAGTCGTATTTCCGGGACGGTCGCGCCGACAACCCACTCGGTACCACACGAGACACAGAAAAACTTGGCTTCCGGGTACCATTCTGGATGCGTGTTTTCTCTCATTATGTTGCCTTTCAAGTCTCCTACGCCTGGGCCACCGGGTGCTCATCAACAACGTGGATGAACTTCTTGCCGCCACGTCGTTTCTGGAAGACCACATAGCCAGATGAGGTGGCGTAAATGGTGTGATCTTTGCCGATGCCTACGTTATCGCCGGGATGGAAACGCGTTCCACGTTGGCGAACAATGATATTGCCGGGAATGACGTATTCACCGCCATATCTCTTCACGCCGAGGCGTTTGCTTTCGCTATCGCGACCATTACGGCTAGAACCGCCACCTTTTTTGTGCGCCATGGTTTTCCTCCTTCAGCGAAAATCTAGACGTCAATTGCTTCGATTTTGAGACGTGTGTAGTGCTGACGATGCCCCTGACGCCGGCGGTAACGTTTCTTGGGTCGATACTTCCAGACCAGGATCTTGGGGCCGCGGTACTGGCTCACGACTGTTGCCCGAACGGTGGCACCATCAACCAGTGGTTTACCGATTTGGGTTTCACCATTGTCGTTGGCAACAAGGAGTACTTCGCTGAGTTCTACGGTATCGCCTTCGTCGTGAGGTAGTTTCTCGACATCGATGATCTCACCAACGACGGCCCGGTACTGATGGCCGCCGGATCTAACAACTGCATACATAGTGAATTGACTCCAATTCTCACTTTGCCGCCATTAGCCACTGCCCACTGAAAAGGCATCGGTAACGGGGAAAATTGGGATATTAGACCTGTGAGGAGCCATTATACCAGCGTAATCGACCGCGTCAATGGCGACGACCCGGTTGAAAAATATCGGGGATTACTCTAGTATCAGTGAGGTTTCGCGGCAATGATACTGACGCACACACGGCATTCAGTCTTACCAGGGTAGACCGGAACTATGGCTGCATTTACACTATTCATTCTATTGGGCCTCACCTTGGGCGTTGGCACCATGCTGGCTCCTGCAATCCCTTCACGTCAACCCCGGATTGCGGCAAGCGGCGTCTTCTCACTCGCGCTGGTGATGAGCGGCGCGATATTCTACGGGGCCGCCTTTGGTTGGGATACGTTGGTCGTCGATTATCTATGGTTCGCGTTGATTATCGGTGTCTTCCTGGGGGGCACTCTAACTATCGGTATGAGCCGTGTTGAGGCTGCGCTGGAGGCCGGCGAAACGGCAGATTTCGGCTGGCCTGGTCCCGGTCCGCTTTTCGTCTTCGCCGCGTGGGTCGCGGGCGTGTTCATCCTCATCTCGATGGCCAATATCGACCAACTCTGGTCGGACTCAGCCGGGCTCCAGGTGAATATCGATCTGTTACAAACCGCGACGGATTTTGACAGCCTGGAATCGATGGCTGGGGATGCAGGTCCGGGAGTGCCGGCCTTGGTGGCCTACCTGGATGCCAAATTGCTGGCGGAGTTGGATGATGTTATGCGTGGCCTTACCATCGTCAGTCATGTGCTGTTGGCCTGGCTGCTTTACGATCTTGGACGCGAAATCACTGATCGTGAAGGTGTTGGCTGGGCTGGGTTTGGGATGGCATTGGTGCCACTGGCAGGCTTTCAATTTGCGGTGGTTGTCGTTCTGGCGGGGGTGTTCGCCGGTGGTTTCTGGCTGTTCTCATTGCGCTGGGCCCGGCATGGCATCGCCTTTGATGGCTTTGCAGCGGCAGTTTGTGCGACGGCGGCAGTTCTTGTCCAACCGTTGGCTGCGGTAGCGACGGGGGCGATGTATCTGGTAAATGCCTGGTTGCTGAATGTGGAGCCAGTGGATGCCCCCAACAGCGGCGAGATTGAGCGTCTCCCCTATCGCTTCTGGCTGCATGGCTTGTGGGGATTACCGCTCCTGGTTGTTTTGGGGCTGGGACCCTGGCTACTCAGTCTGTAATCGGCCAGGAACAATCAAGCCCGGTCCAGGGGAACCGGGCACACAAGTAGGCTGCTAGTGTTTGTTGGTGTTATTCAGGACGGCTGCTGAAGTCGTTCGGATCGGATCCCTGCTCAATCTCGACGCCATCCTCAAATGTATCGCCGTCGCTGTCTGCGTCGGTCGGGTCCGTATTGTGCTGGTTAACTTCCTCGCCATCGGAAAGGTCATCGTCATCAGTATCACGACTGGTAGGATCGAGATCCTCATACCTGTCGCGGCGGAGCTCGATTTCGCGACCATCTTCCAACCCATCACCATCGGTGTCAGGATTGGTCGGGTCGAGGTCGGGGAAGTCCTCCTGGAGTGCGATTTCCTCGCCGTCGGATAGACCATCGCCATCTGAGTCGGGGTTTTCGGGGTCGAGATCAGGATAATCAGCTTGCAGAGCAAGCTCCTCGCCATCGGTTAAGCCGTCTTGATCGGTATCAATGCCTGCCTGGGCTGTAGCCGTGGCATCGGCTTCCACCGCCTGTTGCTGCAAGACAACTTCAAAGTTCTCAGCGGTGGCTGTCAGTAAATCAGCCACTGGGCCGGTGTCTACGACTGAGGTTGGGGCCTCCTCAGTTTCTTCTGCCACTTCGTCCCCGCGGGAGCTAAGCAGTAGGATGGCGGCGATGAGGATACCCACACACAGAAACATCAGCAGTGGTAATAGCCAGATCGGGAGCAAGGCAGGCGACACTAGTTGGCCATCCTTAGCTTTTTCTGCGCCAGAGACAGCCTTTGTCTGAAGGCTGAACTGATATTGTTTGGCCTGCCCCAGCAAGACACGGCTCTTCGGGCGAACTTCGACCTCCAAGGTGTGCTGTGCGCCCGGGTTGATGATGACTGGCCGTTGGTCAAGATAAAACGACAGTCCGTTTTCACGGTCGCGGCCAACGACGGAATAGCTATCGCGCGCGTTGCTGTCGTTGTGAATGGTTAACCATGCCAGTCCCCGCTTCTGAATGACTTCCGGGTGTAGATCTAAAGAGAACTCATAGAACGGGTTAATGACTAAAACACCAAAACCCTGCCCGATCATCTTGCGTTTTTCATCCAGAATCCGCAACTCGAAACGATGCTCGCCGGCATAACTGCTTGCCTCACGCGGCGGATGAAAAATCAACGGCAGTTGCCCAGAGTCGTCGGGTAGCAATTGCAGGCTGGTCGGCGGGACGGTAACCCACTTGCGTTCCAGCCCCAGAATCTGAATCCGGCAGTGTTTGACGATCTTGCTATGGTTGAATACCTCGACCTGGATGTTGACGTGCGCTCCGGCATCGGCTTCGATGCGCTCCGGCTCAATGATGACATCAATGCCAGAATCGGCTGGTCCTTCGCTCGCCGTCTGGCCCGTGGATTGCTCGCGAGTGGTGCTTCCACTAGAGGAGCTAACCGCATCAAAGTCAAATATCTGGGTACCACCGGCTACGTAACCCACTTGCTGGGTGCTGTACACCTCACCTTCATTGCTGCTTCCGGCGTCTTGGCCAGCGACCTGGGTTTTATTGGGTTGGGCTGAGCGAGCCTGAACTTTTGCCTTCTGGAGCTGGAGCCTGAACTCGCCTACAATCAATTCTTGTTCAGGCGGCCATTCCTCAGGGACATGCTGGAGCAAGCGGGCGCTTTCGATGAAGGTCCCGTTGGTGCTGCCCAGGTCGGTGACTGTATAAGTACCGTTGGGCTGGCGTTCGATCCGCGCATGGTTACGGGAAACTCGGTCGCCAGCAATCGCGATTTCATGATTGACATCGCGTCCAACCATGATCACGGATTTGTTGACCTGAATCGTCTGTGGGGCCTGCCCTTCGCGGGTAACGATGATTAAGTCCTGACTACTGCCAGACGATGGCTGTCCAGCTGGTTGATGGCTGGGCGTAGCCTGGTAGCTTGCGGCGGGCTGCGCGGAGGACGCCTTGGGGCTGGCCACTGCGCCGGGGATCTTCTGCAATGCCTGGCCGAATTCCCGCGCATCTTGATAGCGTGATTCCGGGGCCTTGGCAATAGCTCGCAGGATAATGCGTTCTAGTGTTTCTGGGATTTCATTACGGAATTGGCGTGGCGACGGGGGTGCCTCTTTGGCCACTGCGGTGGCCTCGTGGATATTGTGTGGCGTGGCTGGCAAGCGGCCAGTCAACATCTCGAACAACACAATGCCGAGGGCATAGACATCAACACGTGGGTCAGCATACCCCTCAAGCAGTTCGGGTGCCATATAAGGGAACGTCCCCTCCAGCTTCGTTGAATCGGTGGCGATCATCGCTTGCTGGTCAAGTGCTCGTGCCAGACCGAAGTCCGTCAGCATGGCGTCAAATCTAACGCCGCTGGTGGGAACACTGGGGGGCTTCAAGAGGATATTGACGGGCTTGACATCCCGGTGGACGACCTTCTGTTGGTGTGCATAGTCAAGGGCGGCGGCGGTTTGGCTGGCGATGCGAACAGCCTCAGCAATTTCCATTGTGCGGCCCTGCGCAGAGAAATTCCGCAGATAGTCTCGCAGACTACCGCCTTGGATGTAGGCCATCGCGAGATAGAGCTGGTTCTCTTCGGCATGAAAGGTATAGACCTGAACAATATTGGGATGGCTTAGGCCTGCCGCAGAGCGTGCCTCTTGCATGAAGCGTTCGCGCAACTCTGCGTTGCGGGCGACATCCTGGTTCATAACTTTGAGGGCGACGGTACGCTGGAGCTGCTCATCGAGAGCCTGGTACACTGATGCCATCGCTCCGTGCCCCAGTAGGCGCTGGATCCGGTAGTGTCCGATCCGGTCGTTCGGGTTCATTACAATCTCCACGCTCGTGGGTCTCAGGTGATATGCAATTCGTAGTTCGTATGGACTGGCCGTTGTGCGTTGATGATCTGATCGGCGACGTCACGATTGGCCAGCGTGTCATTATCTTTACCAAGCGGGAGCCGGACAACAAAGGTTGCATCCCGATCCGGCGGCTCCTCGATATTTGGCTCTACACCGAATACCAGCTCGAGATGGCGTGTCAAACTCCGGCGCGTCCCGCGGGCCAGAAACAATGGTCCCAGTTCACGGCCAACAGCGCGTTGGCGTTCGAGCGGTATCGTCCCTGGAATGAGAATATCACACCAACTGCCAAACCAGCGCAGCCATTCAGGCGGTGTCAGATCTGGGTCAAGATAGCAATCGAAGTTGTCAACAATCCACTCGTGTGGTGCATGAATCGCTTCAAAAATAAGCAAGAAACGCTTGAGAAATTCGTCCTCACTGAAAACAGCTGGTAAGTATTGGACCCAGCTACTAACATCCTGCGGGATCCCGATCAAATGCTCCGGCGGGGGGCCCCCATTCGAAGAAACTGCGCGCGCGCCGCTCTCCGGGGGCGCTGGCGGCGGCGGGGGTGGCGACGTTGGTT
>JAADYW010000246.1 GCA_010092845.1 Chloroflexota bacterium | reverse complement strand
AGATGTGTATAAGAGACAGGGATCACGCAGATAGCGGTGCGCATTTTAACGCGAAATCACATTTGCGGTAGGACTTGTTGAGCAAGCGCAGCCGGCGCGTAGTTTGGTTAAGGTGAAGAGAGCACAACACTCTGTCTCACGGCGATTTCAAACGTCAATGCGCCCTCGTTGGTATTTATTACACGTGAAAGACAATGAGAAACCTTTGGCTCAGTTAATGAGGGGAACAAAGCAGATGTGGAAACAGCACCTCAGCATCATGATCGTGCTCCTGATGGTGATAATTGGAACTTCGGCGGCCCTGGCAACGAATCCCCCCCTGGAAGCGCCATATGCAGACCAGACGGGTAGCGCGACACCGATTAGCGTCTGGAATGCTGCCGATGTAACCCAGCAGCAGGTTCTGGGCCGGGGATCGGTCAGTAGTGCAGCGTGGTCCCCCGATGGAACCAGTCTCGTCCTGGCCAGTTCATATGGCGTCTGGCGCTACAATGCTGCAGATCTCAACACCCCGCCCCGGCTTCTCGGGGGGGACAACCGGCCTGCCAGTGAGATACGTTTTTCGGCTGATGGCACCTCGCTGGCGGTTGTTCGTCCGGCGGGTGAAATCGAGCTATGGGATGTCGCGAGCGATAACTTGCAGCACACCCTGGAAGGACACCGGACGGTCTCCACGCTCGAATTCAGCCCCGATGGCAGCCGGCTGGCATCAGGAGATCTGAGCAGCGATACGGTCTATTTGTGGGACGTGGGCAGGGGAGAGAGGATTGCTGCGCTCGATCACCACACGGATTCAATCCAGGCCCTTGCCTTCAGTCCGGATGGCAGTCTTCTGGCAGTAGGGGCCAGGGATCGCCAGGTAACGCTCTGGGATACCAACACGGGTGAGAATACGACTGTCATTGATGGACATAACGGGATCGTCCTGGCGCTTAAATTCACGCCGGACGGCAGTCACCTGGCGTCAGCCAGCGCTGATAGCACCGTAAGGCTCTGGGATCCGGCGTCGGGCCAAGCAATGGGGATCTTGCAGGATGCTGTGGGCCCGATCTACGATATCGTTTTTGCTGCCGATGGCACACGCCTGATCACCGCCAGTGATAACGCTGACCTGCGCTTGTGGGATATCGAAACCGGCGAGCTCATCTTTGTGCTCGAGGGGCACACTGGCCCAGTACAGGCGCTGGCCATCAGCCCGGATGGCACCACCATTGCCTCCGGCCAGTTCCACGGCTGGGGCGAAGATAGCGAACCTGGCACGGTTCGCCTGTGGGACGCGCAAACGGGCCAAGCCAGGATCGCCTTCGAGGAACACATCTGGTCCGTGAATGACCTCTATTTCAGCCCGGATGGCTCTACTCTGTTGGCAATCAGCGCAGATGGCTCAGTCCGCCTGTGGGATGTTGGCAGTGGCGAGGCAATATTGGCTCTCCAGGGTCATACAGGATGGGTCAATGGCGTGGCTTATGCCCCGAGGGGCAATCAACTGGCGGCCAGCGGTGCCGACGGGGCAATCCGTCTTTATGATCGTGATGGAACCTTGCAGCAGGTTCTCGAGGGCCATCATGACTGGGTCTGGCAGGTCTCATACGATTCCACTGGCGATGTCCTGGCCTCCCCCAGCAAAGATAATACGATCCGGTTGTGGGATCCGGCCAGTGGGGAGCTGATGCATGTCCTTGAAGGCCACGAGAATTGGGTAAATGCCGTCGCTTTCAGCGTGGACGACACCCTGCTTTACTCCGCGAGCGACGATACCACTGTGCGGGTCTGGAGTACGGAAACGGGCAAATACATCACCACGTTACCGACGCTGCAAGGTATTAACACGATTGCGATGAGCAGCGACGGAATCACGCTGGCCGCCGCCGGCACCGACAACAACATCTGGCTGTGGAACACCTCAACTGATACCGAGCCGATTCTGCTGCCGGGCCACACGCGCACTATTAACTCGTTGGCCTTCACGCCTGAGGGCAACACCTTGATCTCGGGTTCCGCTGATAGCACCGTCAGGGTATGGGCGCCCCAGGCTGGCCGGGTCCTGATTTTGCAGGGGCACACTGGCCCCGTGACAGCCATCGCGGTCAGTCCCGATGGGCAGATTATCGCTTCAGGTGGCGCGGACGCCACCATCCGGCTCTGGGATACCGAGAACGGTACGGAATTGGTAGTGCTGCAAGGCCATACCGGTTCGATTCGTGATCTGGCTTTCCGGCCAGATGGCGCCCAGCTTGCTTCCGCCAGCCCGGATGGCACGATCCGTTTGTGGGGGCTTTCCGAATAGAGCAAAGTCTGAAGCCAGCTCGGCTTAGGGTGCAGTGTGGAGTGCCACAGCACATGGCCTAAGCCGAGCTGAACACCGCTTGTTCTGGCTATAGGCCGGAACCGAACCCCACGCTATCGGCGCAGATTAGTCGGCTTGGTAGCCATAGGTAATCACCTGGCTGTCACCAGGTTCGAGGGTGACTTCCCAGCGGAAGAGATTGCCTCCCTGGCGCTCCGGGTCCTGCGAGAATGTGAAGTCAATGGCATCGGCCGGGTATTGGTCCGCGACTTCGATTGTGACTGCCTCTGGACCAAAATTCGTCAGCGACAGCGTGATGTCGTATTGTGTATCCTGGCGGACCGTGGAAGAGATCGCGGTCCGGGTCACGCTGCGATTCACCCGCACATCCTGCAAGGTCCCAACGGTGACACTGCCCTCACCGCCAACCGGTGTCAATTCGATGAAGTCGCTGCCGATAAACAACTCATCCTGATAACTGCGGACAATACCCTCACTGAAGGGAATATCCGTTTCGTTACGGATCTTGTAGATTACGTCCACTTGTTGATCAGTCTGCGCGTTCCAGAGGAAAACACGCCGGGCCGGGAGATCTGCTGCCGTCATCTGGCGATAGATTACTTCGCCAGGTTGTGCTGAAACCGGGCCAATGGTGTACACATGCTGTATACTGACTTGCCCACTAAAGGCCGCCGGCTGCGCCACCGTGTCCTCATAGCCGGCGATATACTGATTGGGAGTAACCTGGGAGATCGTGTCAACCTGCTGAGTGGTATCAACACGTCCAGCGATCAGACTCAAGTCAACATCGTCCAGAGTGAAGACATTATTGGCAATCTCAGCGAAGAAATCGAAGCCCACCATTTCAGAATCATCTGCTAGCCACATGTCATAACGCGGTGTCCAGCCCAATCCGGCCAGTAAATAGGTCAGTGTTATCTCCTCAACGGCTTCATCGCTATCATCACTGTGCCAGCGAACCGTGACACGATCTGCTTCGCGCTGGATACGGTAGTTTGCTACCCGCTCGTCATTACGGCGCAGAACCACCGTATCGGCGAAAACCTGGGGTGGCAGCACGATAGCCACATCAGCACCGCCAGGAAGCGCAATCTCATCCTGCGCAAAGGCAATATTGTTGAGGAATATAGCAATCTCGTCGGGTTCACTGGTGTAGGTAATGCTCGTTTCAGCCTGTACGCGCATTAACGGCGGCAAGAACAGCGATAATGCGAAGATGAACAGAACAACACTAACTATGAGCGCTTGGAGCGATTTGTTTGGCTTCATGAATGGCAATCCTTTCAAAGGAGATAGGCTGCATGAATGCACTGCAGCAATCTAAACGGGTGATTTCTACACGGTTGTAATGCTGCTTAGGATTATTCACCATTTTCACCCCAATTCGGACTACAGCAAACAGACGCAGTTCGGACGATCACCCCACATACAGGCATAACGCCTTGAGACGTCTTACCAGGTTGGAAGCCAACTGCCGACATGGTATAATTGCGGTCCGAATCACGGTTTGATTTTCATCCTCAAACGCCAACAGACATTAGACAGTGGGCAAAACTAGCCTAAGGATTGCAAGCAATATGGACTTCGTACTAACAGAAGAACACCGGATGGCCCAGCAGATGGTACGGGAATTCGTCGAGAAGGAGGTGAAGCCCACTATCAAAGAATGGGACCGGAAACAGGAGATGAAACCCGAAATCCTACCCCGCATGGCAGAGCTAGGGATTCTGGGGATCAACGTCCCTGTGCGCTATGGTGGCCAGGGCTTTGATTACATCACCCTCGCGCTGGTCTGCGAGGAGCTTGAACGAGTTGATACAACGCTGCGCGTTGTGATGTCTGTCCATATGGGCCTGAACAGCATGTCACTAATGCAGTGGGGAACAGAAGAGCAAAAGCAGATGTTCCTCATTCCCCAGGCCACAGGCGAGAAGTATGCTGGTTTTGGCCTGACGGAACCCGATGCTGGTAGCGATGTCGCCGCCCTTCGGTCGACGGCACGCCGCGAAGGTGATGTCTATGTCCTCAATGGGGAAAAGACATGGATCAGCCTGGCAACCAAAGGGCACCATTTCCTGGTCTTCGCCAAAACAGATACCCATGCCAACCCACCCCACTCGGGAATCACGGCCTTTATGATCACCAGCGACATGAAGGGCGTCACCACCGGCGACCTTCACGGCAAACTTGGTGTACGAGCTGGCTCGACTGGCTGGATCTCGATGGAAAATGCTGAAGTCCCGGTCTCCCACCGCATCGGTGAGGAAGGCGAAGGCTTCTACATCGCGATGAGCGCGCTGGACAACGGCCGCTATACGGTTGGGGCGGGTGCAGTTGGTTTGATCCGGGCCTGTCTGGAAGACAGCGTCAAGTACGCACATGAACGCGAGACTTTTGGCAAGCCCATCGCCAAGCACCAGCTTATCCAACAGAAGATTGCACACATGCAGCAATGGTATGATGCCGCTCAGCTCCTCATCTGGAAGGCGGGGTGGTTGAAGAATATCGGCCAGCGCAATACGCGTGAGACCAGCGTAGCCAAATGGTACGCAACGGATATGAGTGTCCAGGCTGCGCTCGAAGCCATCCAGCTCCACGGCGCCTATGGCTTCAGCGATGAGTACGACGTCGAGCGCTATCTACGTAATGCTAAGGGTGCCGTGATCTATGAAGGCACCAGCGAAATCCACCAACTCATGCAAGCGGGCTACGCGTTGGGTCTGCGTGAAGATCGTCCCCTGCGCTGTGAGCTGCCTGCCTATGACCCTGAGTACTGGCAGGCCGAAGCTGAACCTGTCTCCTAGCGCAGAGTTGGGTAGCTGTTTTGCGGCGTGGCTGGGATTGCTCTAGCCAGCCGATTATCACCTAGTTCATCAATAGTTATTCGCGGATGTGTTCCCAAATGCATCCCAACACCATTTTAAGGAGGTTGTTCTGTTGCATGTCGTAGTGTTAACCAAAAGCACACCCGATACCGCGGCGAAAGTCTCGGTGGAAGACGGGAAGCCGACCTGGAAAGAAGCCATGGTCATTAACCCGTGGGATGAGTACTCTGTCACCGAAGCGGTTCTCTTGAAAGATGCCCACAAGGTCAAAGCCACGATTATGACCGTTGGTCCTGAAGAGCATGGCGAGGCCCTCAAGCAGGGGTTGGCTATCGGTTGTGACCAGGCCGTTCGAGTCTGGGATGATCAACTGGCGGACCATGACAGCCTGCAATACGCCAAGGTAGCTGCTGCGGCCATCCAGAAGCTCGACGATGTTAGCCTGGTGCTGTTCGGCAAGGAATTTGCCGATTCCAATACAGACCAGCATGTTTTCCAGGTTGCGCGTAAACTCGGCTGGCCCGTCCTTGGGGCGGTGGCCAAAATCCTGGAGATCGATTTCGCGGGCGGGACCATTAAGGTTGAGCGCCTGGTCGAGCAAGGCAAGCAGGTTGTTACCAGCAAGCTGCCCATCGTGCTCTCTGTTCTCAAGGATATTAACGAGCCGAAATACCCCTCGTTTATTGGCATTCGCAAGGCCGCCAAGGCCAAGGTTCCCGTCTGGGATCTGGCCGAGCTCGGCATTGACATCGGCGCTACCCAGGTGACGATCACTGAATACAAAGAGCCGCCGACCCAAGAAGCTGAAGTTGAGATCATCGATGGGGACTCACCGAACGACATTGCTACCAAGCTGGCCGATAAGCTGATGGAGGAAAAGGTCATATGATTTTTGTATGGGCTGAACACTTTGAAGGCAAACTGGTCCAGGCGTCTCGCGAGGCGCTGGGGCTGGCTACACAGCTTGACGGCGATGTAACCGCTCTGATTTTTGGTCAGGGTGTCGACGATGTGGTGCAAGAAGCTTTTCATTACGGTGCCAGCAAAGTCATCAAGGCTGACGATGCGACGCTAGCTGATTTCCGGCCAGAGCCGTACATCGCGCTTCTGGCCAAGCTTGCCAGTGACCAACCGCCGGATTTCGTCGTTGCCGCCGCCACAACCCGTGGTCGGGAGGTCTTGGGGGGCACGTCGGCTGATCTGGACACTGGCTTGCTACACGATGTGACTGAGGTACAGGTCGAGGACGGGAAACTCGTCGCTACACGGCCGGTATACTCGGGCAAGGTGCTGGCCACCGCCGCCGTCGCTGGCGACAAGCCCCAATTCGTCACCCTGCGTAACCGCGCGTTTAAACCCAATGAGCCAGATACCAGCCGTTCAGGCGAGGTTAGCAGCGTGGACCCGGTATTGGCCGAAAATGACATCACCACCAAGATCGAGAGCATCGAGGCCAGCACCGGTGAGATCAATCTGACCGACGCCGCCATCATCGTCTCGGGTGGCCGTGGGGTTGGCGGTCCCGAGGGCTTTGAGCCGATCCGCAATCTGGCGACGGTCCTTGGTGGAGCCGTTGGAGCCAGCCGCGCCACCGTTGACGCAGGCTGGATCCCCTATGCGCATCAGGTCGGTCAAACTGGCAAGGTCGTCAGCCCGGACCTGTACATCGCAGCCGGGATCTCAGGCGCGATTCAACATCAAGCTGGCATGCGGACCAGTAAGCTCATCGTCGCCATCAATAAAGACCCTGAGGCCCCCATCTTCAAGCTCGCCCGTTACGGCGTAGTGGGTGATCTTTTCGAGGTTGTCCCCGCCCTGACAGAGGAATTTAAGAAGCGGCTGGGCACGTAATCACGATAGCTACCTGCTGGTAGACTAAAAGAAAAGGCCCCCTTATTGTAAGGGGGCCTTTTTCGGTGCTTGGGGTATCGTTGCTTGTTCTGCTAGGGAGCGATGAACGTCTGGCGGAACTGCTCCAGGATAACCAGAGCCGCGCGGCCACGCCGGTTCACGCCGAAGGCAAGCGCAGGATCAGTATAATCCGCCGGGCCACTGCCACCGACCGCATAGATACCCTGAGTTACCGGAGCCATCGTGTTGTAGAGGTTCCAGAGCGGCATATCCAGATCGGGATGGAGTGAATGGCGAGTGGCGGCATTGAAAAGCGCCAGATTGTACTCGGTGAGCACCGCTGGATCAACGTTTCCGTCATCCGGCAGGCTGACCAGGACCGGAACCGTCCCCAGGCCCAGGGCAACATCGATCAGTGCCTCCAAATCCGACTGGAATACATCCACCGAGACGCGGGTCGCATTTGTAGGTGTGAAGCTGATGAATATCACCACCGGGGCGGTAAGCCTCAGCTCGCACTCAAAAGGCGATTCGCCGGGCTGGCACAACTCAGGATCAGCGAAAGCCGGATCCAACAGAGTCTCCGTTGTCCAATCAGTACCCATCGCCACGCTCCGGAAGCCGAAGTTGTAATGATCGATGGTTGCCTGAAGCTCTGTACTCGCCCCAAGGTTGTATTGTCCTGTCGTGATCGGGTCCAGGAAGTTTTCGCTATTTAGCGATTCATCACCCGCAATCGAGAACGCCATCGGGTTGCGGCCCAGGTTGTTGACACCATCGGTATAGACGGGCATCAAACTCGGCTGCAGCGCCTCAAAATCGGGGAACTCATCCACCTGGCTAATGTCAAAGGTTGGCGCGGGCGGTGGCGTTGCAGTTGGGGCAGCCGTTACCGTAACCTGGAAGGCAGTAGAGGACTCCCCACCCCGGCCATCACTGACGGCGATCGTGATCGTGGCCGTTCCGGGGCTCACACCATCAACACCAATCTGATTTTGATCAATCACGAAGGCGGTCGCAATGCCCGTATTGTCTGAGGTTGTCGTGATTGTGAGCGGATCGCCGTCGGGGTCCGCTATGCTGATTCCTACCCGAGCCGTCTCGCCAACGGTTGTGGTTATCGGGGCCACAGGGTCAATCACCGGATCCTGGTTGGCTGACGCGACATTTACGGTAAATGCCGTACTGGCAGTACCGCCCCGGCCATCGCGCACTGTCACGGTTACAGTCGCGGATCCCGGCGCTACGCCGGTCACCATCATTTCAACCCCAGCGACATTCACCGTCACTATGCCAGGATTGTCTGAAACCGCTTCAATTGCCAGCGCATCACCATCAGGATCATTGATATTGACCGGCACTGGTACTGATTCGCCGACTGCTAGCTGGACCGGAGAAATGGGTGCGATCGTCGGATTCTGGTTGGCTGCAGTCACTTCTACCATGAAGGCCGCCTGGGTGCTCCCGCCGCGGCCATCAGTCACCGTCACGGTTATGGTCGCAGCGCCTGGATTAACGCCAGTTACCTGCACTTGATCCAAGCCCAATACGATCACGGTTGCGACGCCTTGATTGTCCGAGCTGGCTTCAACAGCTAGTGGATCGCCATCCGGATCGCTGGCATTGATGGCTACCGGCAAACTCTCGCCGGCGGTTACCGTCACCGCGCTGATCGGCGCGAGGGTCGGCTCTTGATTGGCCGCCGTTACTTCCACGTTGAAGGCTGCCTGAGCGCTCCCGCCGCGGCCATCGCGGACCGTCACCGTCACCGACGTCGTCCCCGGCGCGACACCCGTTACCTCCAGCTCCGTCGCGCTGAGCACCGTCACCGTTGCTACGTTGTCGTCGCCGGCCACCGCTTCCGTCGTCAATGAGTCGCCGTCCGGATCGCTGGCGTTGAGCGCTACCGGCACACACCCGCCCGCGGTGACCGTCACCGCGCTGAGCGCCGCGAGCGTCGGCTCTTGATTGGCCGCCGTTACATCCACGTTGAAGGCCGCCTGGGCGCTGCCGCCGCGGCCATCGCGGACCG
>JAADYW010000040.1 GCA_010092845.1 Chloroflexota bacterium | reverse complement strand
GATCAACGAAATACATGAAGTCTTGCGGCGTTCGGATACGGCTTGTTGGCGCAAAGTAGCGGGTCACCTGATAGCCCCAGGAGCCGTCAAAGGGATGCTCGGCCACCGGCAGCAACTCGATGTGCGTATAGCCCATATCTTTGACATAGGCGACAAGTTGATCTGCCAGTTCACGATAACTCAGCCAATCGTAGCCATCGCTCTTGCGGCGCCAGGAACCAAGATGCACCTCGTAAACTGACATCGGCTTCCTGAGATGATCGTCTTGTGCACGGGTTACCATCCATTCATCATCGCCCCATGCATAGCTATCAAGATCCACAACGATTGACGCGGTTCGGGGCCGCTGCTCATTATAATGGCTATAGGGATCCGCTTTTTCGGTCCGGTAGCCCCCAACCCGGCTCCGCAGATCAAACTTGTAGTGCGTCCACTCTTCGAGGCCGGGCACAAACAGCTCCCAGACACCGCTCAAGCCATGTGACTTCATCGGATGGACCCGCGCATCCCAAGCATTGAAATCGCCGATGACACTGACACGATAGGCATTTGGTGCCCAAACGGCAAAATTCACACCACGCACCCCATTAACCTCGATCAGATGTGCCCCCATTTTTTCGTAAGCGTGGCGGTACCGCCCTTCACCAAAAAGATAGAGGTCATAGTCAGTCAGCAAGGGTCTATGAAAAGCATAGGGATCGGCAAAGGTTGATGTTTTACCCGCTGCGTCAGAAAGTTCGTAGTGATAGCGTAGCTCATCGAATTTACCCGGCACGGTTGCGACAAAGAAGCCAGCCTCATGAAGACGTTCCATCTCCATCTTCTGGCCATGTGCGGTAACCACCTGCATCGCAGCGGCGGCGGGCTGAAATGTGCGTATGGACAGGGTCTCCGGATCCACCTGATGGGGGCCTAACAGGCTAAAAGGATCGCCATGATCCCCGTTCACCAACGACTCAATCGCTCCGGGGTGGATTTCAATCGTCATGATTATGAATTCTCTCACTCCTATTTCGTTGTTAGGCCAAAAGCGGCGCACTGGCTCCTGATTATACCTAAAGAAAATGGGCTTAATTCCAGGGCAGCGCGCTGCGTGTCTGCCAATAAACATCCGGGGACTCGATCAGGGACGACAACGCCCAGCTTGCCTCAGCATCCCAGACGACATCCAGCGCGCCCAGGTTTGATTGCAACTGGTCTACGGTAGCGGCACCGCTTAGCACAACATCGACCCATGGCTGTGCTAATACGGCGGCCAGCGCCAGCGCATCGATGGTCGTGTCCAGGCGTGACGCTTGCGCTTCGAGTAGAGCGCGTTTCTCGGCAAAGCCAGGATCAGTGTTTTTGGGGGTGAGGCGGCCATTGGCGACAGCCTCCTTGACAATTACCCCCATCCCGGCGGCATTCACGTCCTGGAGAACTGCTTGCGTCGAGGTCTCCAACAGATTCCATGTCACTTGCACAGTATCGAATAGCAACCCGTCACTGAACTGAATGCTGGCTGCCTTTTCGATAACCGTTGCCTGCTTTGGTCCGCTCACAGTAAAGCCAATCAGAATGCCGTGCTGCTTCAATTCAGCCAGGCGTTCGAGCACGGGTTGGTTGTCGAGCACACCACTCTGCAACGTAGCGGAGTGGATTTGATACAGATCAATATAGTCGGCGAGGGTGGTCTGGGTTTCGCCCCACTGGCGTTGAAGTACTGCGAGGGAGTGCTCCTTGATCTCGTGCTTCTCGGCCGCTACTTGCCAATCAGCCGTATAGGTATATCCCCACTTGGACCCAATCGTGACATCCAAGGGGTCGTGCTGTTGTTGGCGCAGCCAGTTCCCCAGGAATTCCTCGGCCCGACCATAGGAGCGTGCTGCATCGAAATAGCGTATCCCGGCATCCCAGGCAGAATCGAGAATCCGGTGGGTGCGCTGCTGCATCGCCTCGACAGCGTACTGTGCGTCGAGATCCTCGGCATGGTTAAGGTTGATGTAGCCGGGTCGCCCCAGGGCAGCCAGACCTAATCCTATGCGCGACACCTGGCGGTTTGTTTTACCAAGCTGATGCATACTGTCTCCGTCTTGCCGATCGGGAACATGTGTCCATGTGTCAATGAGAGGTATTGTAACACGTCACACCAAAGCTCTGATGAGTAGTCGCAATGTGTCTTCTCACTCGCGCAAGCGCTCGCCCGAGACACTTCGCTGGGCCATTACGCACACCTGCCTTGAAGAACCACTAACTCTCGCTACAATAAGATATGGATTAGGACGCTCTGGATTAACAACCAGAACCAAGTCAAAAAGGAAGAACACTTAGATGGCAACTAAAGGCGAAATTCGCTTTCTCATGATTTACTTGATCGGGTTTGTATTCTTCCTGCCGGTGTGTTTTCTGGTGTGGTCAACCACCATTATCGAGCGGGATCCGGAAGGTGTGGAGAATCATGATACGCGCTTCCAGATCGAGAGCGATGCAGATAGCGACGCTAGCAACATCAACGATGCAACTGACACTACCGAAGAAAACAACGCTCCCGCTCAGGAATCAGAGGAAAATACAGCAGCTGGTGATCTCGACGAGGGCACTGATACTGAGCTAACTGATGGCGAGGCTTCCGAGGCCGGTTCCACTGAAATGGATGGCCAAGCTCCCAATGAAGAGGATTAGCGTGCCCAACCAGGCGGCTACAGATAGTCTTGAACAACCTTACCCTGGCTGAGCCGCATGTCAAGCGTCGTACGATAGGCTTCCCGTAGCCGCAGATTCATTCCAGCCAGGTCATCGCCGGCAACAACCATAACCGGATCGTCCAGCCGGGTAAGCTGGTACCAGCGCAACACCCCAAAGGTTGCACGGGTGAGGCAATCGATACTGAAGGAAGGCGTCTCATATGTTGCATCCGTGGCAAGGAGTTGTCGGCGATTATAGACATCGACCCGACGATAACCCGGCAACCCGGCAACTTGACGTAACACCTCACCAGCGCGGAACGCCAGCCCTCCCAGCGAACTACTGAGCCCAAGCCACGCCATCAGAGCGCCCACCAAGCGCGTTTCATCTGTTCCCTGGGACGATGGCCAGCGGAGATCGACGACATCTTCATGGTCTACGCGCAGGGTCGATCGCTGGCTATCGAAGCTGGTTACACCGAACCGCTTCGGGAAACCATAGATCTCACGTCCCAAAAGGATCGGCTCCCAGGCAGACGCGTAGATATGGGGCACGAAGAAGCCAAAAGCAGTCCCATGACGGACAGGGACGAAAACTGTGGTCTCGTTGTAGTTGAAGCTTTCGTCTGGGTTGTCTTCAGGATACGCCCTCGGGAAATCCGCCAGTGCCAATAAGACTGCCGCCTGGTTCCGGCCAGGGCGCTGCAAGACTGACAGACCTGGCGGCAAACACGCCCTGACTGCTTCAAGATCAGCATCGCAGAATGCAAAAAACATCGTTGCAGTGTCGAACAGGTAGGGGCCCGGGTTTAGAACCCGCGCCGCCTGGCGGAAATGGACGGGAGCTTCGACCATAGCGCGGCGTGCTTGGTAATCGCTCAGCTGGGATGCCAGATAGCGGCATACGGTCGGCGTGAATTCATCAATACTCATGAGCAGCTCTACAGGCCATTGCCATACGGTCACGGGTGTTAGTGCTCGGGCACGGGCCTTGTGGGGAAGCCCACCTAGAGCAGCAACAGCATCAAGGATGCCGCTATCAACGAATTCTCGACGCTCAACCGATTTGGTCGCCTGTAGGAGTTCGCAGCGCCCACTGGCGAGAATACACAGATGAGTCACTGGATCACCCTGATAAAATAGAACCTCTCCGGCTTCATAATGGTGTTGTGAAGCCAGCTGGGTGAGTTTGTTTTGTAGACTATCGGGGAGTTGAGCAAAGATGAGCAGGTCTGAGATTTCCATCGGGATTCCGGGTGAACGTTGCGAATCGTAGGGGTGAGTTTGCGCCGTCCGCTTCATTGGGTCCAGTATAGGCCTGACCTAACCATTCAGCAAATCACAGGCAGCATGGCGTGGTACCGCTTAAAGTCATGGGCTTGCACACCAATTCCGGACGAACAGTCAATCTCGCCTATCGAAAAAGCATGGCATTGTCTTATGCGCGCCAGCCATAGCAAAAATTCATTTTTTATTGCATATTCTCTGGTAAACTGGGGAAGACGATTGCGCCCGCGTTAATCAGAAACACAGCAAAGGAAACAATAATGGGGACTAAACGCCTGCTGTTGATCGAGGATGATGCCGATGTCGCTGAGATGTTGCTTGCGTACTTCAGCAGCCAGAGCTATGAGATCCTTCACGCTGATACCGGCCAGGAAGGAATCGCTTTAGCACGCTCTCGCTTCCCAAATCTTGTGCTGCTGGACGTGATGCTCCCAGATATGGTGGGCTTCGAGGTCTGTAGATCGTTGCGGACCACCAACCTGACCAAATTCATCCCCATAATCTTCCTTACACAGCGGGACGCACGCGCCGACAAAGTCGCTGGCCTTGAGATCGGTGCTGACGACTATATCACCAAGCCCTTCGACATTGAAGAACTACGCTTGCGGGTTCAAGGCTCGATTCGACGTGCCACCCGCGATCATCTGCATGAGCCCCGTACCGGTCTGCCTACCGGCCCGCTGATTGCCGAGGAATACGAACAGCAACGTGACAAAGACGGCTGGCACTATCTTGATATTACTATCATTGGCTTTGAGACCTTTCGCGATCAATATGGCTTCCTGGCAGCTGACGCAGCGCTCAGCCTGGCCGCACAGGTCCTGACACAGACCGTCGCCAGCCTGGGGACTTCTGATGATTTTGTAGGCACTACCACCGAAGGCAACTTCATCATCTTTACGCACACCAGCGCAATCGACGAAATGAGCCAGACCTTGCATGAGACATTCCGCACCCGTGTCGAGTCACTCTACAACTTCGCTGATGTCCAGCAAGGATACCTGATTGCCAATGAAGACACCGAGGAGCGGCTTGAAGTACCGTTGATGCATTTTGAAACGGCTGTTTACGAACCAGATAATATCTTGTAGCGTTAGGTCATGGGAACAGACGAGTACCACGGTAAATTGCGCAGTGAGCTAGCCAGATACAATATTCCGCTCGGGTCAGACGTTGAGGAACTATTTCATAGACTCGGACACCATGCCGCCGATACAGCACGCCTAGTCGTCGAACTGACCGGGCTGGATGCATATGTACAAAACTGGGGTGAACAAGCGGGCATCT
>JAADYW010000245.1 GCA_010092845.1 Chloroflexota bacterium | reverse complement strand
TTACCCTCACAAACTGATGCCCAACGGCCGGATGCGCCAACCTATGCAGAACGAGGCCCCTTCACCGTAGGAACCCAAGAGGTGCGCATCGACGACGATACACGGCCACTAGACGTAACCATCTGGTATCCGGCGGACGCAGACAGCGATGCACAAGCTGCCACCTATACTTACGGTCCACTTGAGGGTCAGGGACAGGCGCTCAGCGATGCCGCCCCCAATACTGAGGCAGGGCCATATCCCCTGATTATCTTCTCGCATGGCAGTGGCGGATTTCGCTATCAGAGCGTTTTCTATACCGAGCACCTGGCATCGTATGGCTTTGTTGTTATGGCCGCTGACCACCCCGGGAATACCGTCTTCGACCTTTCCGAAGAAGATGTGATGAATAGCTTTCTACAACGCCCTCGGGATGTCCTGCGCCAGCTTGACTATGCTGAGCAGTTGGCAACAGGCGATGGTTCGCTGGCCGGTCTCATCGATGTTGAACGTGTTGCTATCACCGGCCATTCATTTGGTGGCTACACCGCAGTTACAGCCGGCGGCGCCCGCCTGAATCCAGCGGCACTCGCTGAGTGGTGTACAGATAGCAGTTTTGCCTATCAGGCATCGATGTGTCAATTGCTGCAGGATGCTGATCGTGTTGCCGAGGCGTGGGGTGTTGCGGCGCCGGCTGAAGGTGAATTATGGCCCGCCCTAACTGATCCTCGAATCGACGCCGTAGTGGCTTTAGCACCATTTGGCGGTCCGATATTCGGCGAGGCTGGTATGGCGGCGATGGATGTGCCGACCATGATTCTGGTCGGATCGGCTGATGAGGCGACAACCCCGCAGCGTGACGCCTATCCGATGTACGAAAACCTTGGCAGCCCTTTGAAATCGCTGGTCGTGTTTCAGAATGCGGGCCACTATATCTTTGTCGAGGAATGCACCGATGTGGCGGTGCAATTGGGTTTCTATGACCTGTGTTCAGATGATGTCTGGGATATGCAACGGGTCCATGATCTAATTAACCACTTTGCCACAGCCTTCCAGTTGTCAACCGTTATGGATGATGACGAAGCACGGCAGGCCTTGGAGCCGGTTGAAGTGGATTTCAACGGAGTCAAGTATGGCCTCGTCGCCGAATAACCTCGATCGCCATCTGGTTGTAGCGCTGGTTCAAGATGAGCTACTCCAATCGCGAATCGCCGAGATTGCCAATGCCCTTGACGCTGAAGTTATCTGGAACCCAGTAGTCAAGGGCGTCGTCAAAACAGTCGCAGAACTGCGCCCGATGGTGCTTCTCGTTGACCTGGCGTATGAGGAGATGGGATGGTGGAACATCATCTGGACCCTCAAGACTAACCCAGCAACCAGACGTTTAGCGGTCATCGGCTTTGCTCGTGAATTGACGGATGACATATATGCGCACGCCAATGGACTTGTTATCGATGAGATCTTTGAAGCGCAGGATGATGCCCACGGCCGCTACCTAACCACGCTGCGGGAACGCATCGAAGCCTATGCGCGGCGCAGCGATTCGGAACTACAGGCGGCCGTTGCCGAAGCAAGTAACTTCCCCCTCCCGCCCCTGGTCCATCAAGGGTTGCAGGAGTTCAACGCCGGGGAATACTACGAGGCACATGAGACGATTGAACACGCCTGGGTTGATGAACCAGGCGTGATACGCACGATGTACCGCGGCATTCTACAAATCGCTGTCGCCTATTACCATATCAAGGCTGGCAACTATCGGGGCGCGCTCAAGATGTTTTTGCGTTCCTTGCAATGGCTAGAGCCACTTCCGGATACGTGCCAGCGCATTGACATCGCGCGCTTGCGGCAAGATGCGCGACAGGCACGCCAGGAAATGGAGCGACTTGGTCCGGAGCGCCTGCATGAATTTGACCTGAGTCTCCTCAAGCCGGTGCGTTATGATGAGACGTTCGTCGCGAAGGAATCCTGATGCGTTTTGAGGGTAAGCTGGCATTGGTGACGGGCAGTGGGCGGGGAATCGGCAAAGCGATTGCCCTGCGGTTGGCTCAGGAAGGCGCTGACATTGTCGTCAACTTCTTCCGCAACCGAGCGCCAGCAGAAGAAACCGCAGCTGAAATCCGCCAATTGGGTCGCAACGCGACCATTATCAAGGCCAATGTCGGGGACGTCGTCGCCCTGGAGGCAATGTTCGCCGAGATTCAGAACCGCTTTGGCGGGCTGGATATCCTGGTGAACAATGCCGCTTCTGGTTACAACCGCCCGGTTCTTGAACAGCGCGCCAAGGGCTGGGATTGGACAATGAATATCAATGCCCGCGCCGCGCTGTTCGCCGCCCAATATGCAACCCCGATGATGGCGCAGCGGGGGGGTGGGACCATCGTCAACATGTCAAGCATTGGCGCCAATCGGGTGCTACCGGAATATGTTATTGTGGGAGCCTCCAAGGCAGCTCTGGAGGCTGTGACACGCTACCTGGCAGTGGAACTGGCGCCGCATAACATCGTCGTCAATGCAGTATCTGCGGGGGCTGTTGAGACTGACGCCCTTAAACATTTCCCCCAGATGCGTGAGGTTATTGAAGAACGGCTGGACGCTATGGCAGCGGCAACACCGGTTGGCCGCAATGTAACGGTCGAGGACATTGCCGGCGTAGTGGCCTTTTTATGTAGCTCTGACGCAGCGATGATCCGGGGTCAGGTGATTGTTATTGACGGCGGGTTTACCCTACGTCCCTGACCTTCAGGCACGGCCCTTCAATCAGCCATCCTCAGGAGCCGGGTTGCTGGTTACTTTTCCATTGTCCGGTTCACCGTTCGATGCTCGTATAGGCTCGGTGGCCAATGGGAGGCGCAACAGGATCACAGTGCCCTCGTTCATTTTGCTGTGAATCTCAGCATATCCCTGGTGAAGCTGCATGATCTTCTGTGTGATCGGTAGACCTAGCCCAAAGCCCTGTTGCTCGAATTTCTCGCGCTCAGACTGGCTCATTAACTCCCAGATGGTTTCAAGATCACTCTCGCTGATACCACGACCATTGTCGCGGATTTCAATCACAGCCATGCCCGGATGCTCGGTATCAGGATAACAGGTTACCTGAACGGTGCTACCTGGTTCGGAGTATTGGATTGCATTCCGAACAGGTTCAGTGACAGCGGGTATCAACAGTGTCTGGATGCCCTCTGCAATCAACGCTGACAAATCGCCATATTCCAGGGTAACGCTGTGCTCCCTGGCGACGGGTATCATACTGCTCGCCGCCGCATCAATCACCTCAGCCAAGTTAAGACGCTCAGTCATGTGTTCCCAGGATTGGCCGGATTGCGTACTGGTCAGCTCAGCCAGCATCACCATCTGCTCAGCCAGGCGATTGAGTCGGTTGGTGCCGTTATAAATGAGATCAAGGATGGTTTGCACATCCTTGCGATCAACTGATACGGCGCCTTGCTCCTGCTTATTGATCTCATCCGCCAGGAGCGTGAACCCACCAGTGACATAAGTAAGCGGCGTCCGCAGTTCATGCGACAGGATGCGCACGATCATGTTGCGGGTTTCTTGCAACTGCCGCTCAGCAAGGCTCTTGAGCTCGCGTGTACGCTTCAGGCGATTGCGAATGACACTCAAGAAGTCCTCTGGCCGGAACGGCTTGACAAGATATTCATCGACACCAACTTCCCACCCTAGCCGGATATCAGCCCGTGCGTCCAATGCAGTCAAGAAGATAAACGGGATTCCCTTGAGATGTGGTTGGTTGCGCACAGCCTCAAAAAACTCGTAGCCATTCATCCGGGGCATTGAGATATCACTGACAATCACATCCGGGATGCGGGTGGTTTGCTTCAATAACTCTAGGGCTTCAATCCCGTCGCCAGAGACGATGACTTCAAAGCCATTTAGCTCTAAAAAACGAGCGGCGCTATCGCGAAAATCAGCATTGTCTTCAACAAACAGTATAAGATCCGGTGGCATAAGCAGGCCCCCACATTGTTACATCAATTCTTTACCCACGCTTCTATTCTAGCATGTTTTGGCGACCTCTGGTGGGCTTTTCGGATCGTTTTCAGATGATGCGCAAAATCACTAGTTGGGCGTATCCATAAGCGTTGAATAGACAGCGTGTGTCTTCTCGGCAACCTGCTTCTGGGTAAAATGCTCCAGAACACGCGCTCTGGCCTGCTGGCCGAGAGTACGCCTTAAATCGGGTGCTTCGATGACACGTCGCAACTGCGTGGCTAGTTGTCCGATATTGTCCTCGGGAAAGACGAGGCCGGCATCACCAATAACATCTGGAATCGCACCACTATCTGAGCCGATTACGGTGACCCCAGTTGCCATTGCTTCGATTATGACCCGGCCGTATTGCTCTTTCCAGGAGGCTCGCGTGCGCGACGGGATCACCAGGATGTCGAACTGCTTCATCTGGCGAGGCATCTCGGTTGACGGAAGCCACGGGTTAAAGGATACGCGATGGCCGAGCTGCAATTCATAGCAAAGTTGCTTCAGATCAGGTTCCTCAGGGCCACTGCCGATAATCTTGAGCGTCCAGTCAAGATCAGGCAACTGTGCCAGCGCCTTCAAGAGCACATCCACCCCTTTCCCGATCCATAATCGACCCGCGTAGCCAATCCGGACGCTTTCGGCAGCGACCGCCGCGTTTGCCGGTGGGCTGAAGAGCGAAGGATCGACCCCGAATTGAGGGATGACAGCGAGGGGACCTGTATATCCCTTGTCACGCCAAACAGCAGCGGCGCTGTCAGTCCCAACAATAGCATGATCAACACTCCGTAGCGCTGCGCGTTCCATAAAATTGAAGGGCGGCGGGTAGTTTCGTCTGATGTTCTGCCAGGAGAAGAAAAGCGTTTTAGCACCGAGGCGCCGAGCCGGGCGAAGGGCCATCCAGGTAGCCAGATTATACGGTTCTTCATCGATGTGGACAATATCTGGCTGGAAGGCTGCAACATGCGTGGCGAACGCGGGATAATAGTGCAGATGGTAGTTTCCATTGAAGCGAATAGGAGTGACTTCAAGCCGGTAACCATCAGTGTAGGCGCGCTCAAGTTGCGTTTCGCCCTGGCTGTCGCGCCACGATGGCGGGACAACGACACATAGGTCAATATCAGGAAGTCGCGCTAACTCTTCCAGTTTGCGCTGATAGATGCCAACGATACAGGCCTTGGAGAGCATCAACACGCGCATTACGGTTCCTTTTGTGGTTGGGATGTGCAAGCTCATACCATACGGTGTAGCGCGATTCTTGTCAACCACAAAAGCGGTGGCGTGAAGCCGACGTGATTTGCTAGCTATTCCCGCCCACAGCTATAATGGATGTTAGGCTCTCATCAAATGCAGCGAGTATTTGTCGTAATGTCTGCCCCCCACGAGAATCGATACAGTCACCACGCCAAGCGGTCCCTAACCCAGGGCCATTTTTTTGCCCGCCAGCACGGGCACGGGATCGTTGACACCGATCACCTACTCGTAGGGATAATCCGTACCGAGGGCAGTTTAGGTTGGCGGGTGCTTGATGATCTTGAACTGCAAGCCGATTCTGTCGAAATAGCCGTACACGCTTTGCGCGAGCGCCTCGATGATTCAGGAGAAGAGCGACTGCCGTTTACCGAGGACCTGCGCTCAGCACTGGTGATGGCGCTGAGCGAATCACAGGCGCTTGGCAGTCACTACGTAGGCACTGAACACTTCTTGCTGGGGCTGGTACGCAGTGGAAGTAGCCCCTTGAAGCAAGTCCTATCGCAGCTTGAGGTGAGTGGTGAGCAGATCCGGGGGCGCGTTAAGCGGCTCGTACAACAGGGTATCTCCGAAATCACCATCAATTCGATGCGGAGCATGGGTAGGCTCAGCGAGCTAGGCAAACGTGTGCTCAATGCCGCAGGGCAAGTGGCACACGATTATGGTCAGGAGACCATTACCCCGCATCATGTATTGCTGGTGCTAACTCAGGAACGGCGGAGCGTCGCGCGTCATCTTCTGGCTGAGGGTAACTGTGATGTTGACCTGCTGCGGGAATCAATCGCCGACCTGCCGGTGCACTCATTTGATGCCGCAGCACACCTGGATACAATCCTTGACCGTGCGCTTGATCGTGCTGAGGCCCTAGGTTCACATTACACGGGTACGGAACATATTCTCCTGGCGATGACGCTGGATCCACGGTCACGCCGCCTGCTAGAGGCTTATGACATCGACGTCAATTGGCTACAGCAGCGATTGTATCAAGAGCTCAGGCGCTAGCGGCGCGTCACCCCGAGCACGATGGCGCCCATGCCAATCATAAATAGCACAACCATTCCCGTCCCTAGAATCGCAAGTAGTACACGAACCTCCTGGTCAAGCGTGAGTTCGTCCTCGTCAGTGACATAATTGGGCAGTACCGCATCGGAAGTAAAGGGATCGAGGGTAATGGCACCGAACTCTGCCCAGACCCGGTTTCCCCGATCAACAAAGGCGGGCCCTAATTCGATTGCCGTCGTCGGTCGATAGTGTGGCCCTGGCACGAGCTGTATACGGTAGGCACCAATCCCTAAATCGCCGAAACACACGAAATCCTCATCGGTGGTGATGACGGTTTCGATGATGGCATCGCTCTGATCAACGCGAAGATTGATGTCGATACCTGCGATTAGCTCCTCACCCTCCTCACGCTGACCATTCTCATTCAGATCATTGAAGACCAGCATGCAGACTCTGTTGACAGGCTCGCCTTCTTGCGCACGCGGCTCGCCGGCAGGTGGAATCTCGTCCTCATCATCACCAGCACGTAGCCGGGCGACGCCAAAGTCGACCGTAACCGTATCATCTTCTAATGTGATATTCTGTCGCGTATCTGTAGTCGGCTGGTGCGGTTCCCACCCCGTAAACTCAACCGTATATTCACCGGGACTCAACGTACGCAAACAGTCTAGATCGGGCGAGGTGGTCAGGCTACCGGTGATCACATCGCTCGACGCAAGCGAAACAAAAACGCCAAGCCCAATAAACGGGGGCTCACCGATATCATACGCACCGTTCTGATTAACATCCTCAAAATCCCTGACACACAGATCAGGGCCAGGACTCTGGGCATAGGTAGTCGTTGCATTCCCCTGCGCAAGGCATGCAAACGTTACCAGAGCGGCGAGCAGAAAGAATGATGACAAGCGTAGCCAGGGTCTTTTCACGGTGTGCCTCTTCATAGTGCTCATTATTGGACGAAATTATAGCATGTCATCGCCAATTCAAAATGCTACGCCTCATGCACCCTTGGCTGACCCAGGCAGACAATAGCACTGCTAACCGCATAGGCTTGCTCGCCAGACAGAATATATTGTATGCTTTTAGCATACTTTGATGATGGCAAACTAGGAGTATGCTTGTCGATGACCGATCTGGACAAGCTCCGTGAGCTTGCACTTCAACAAGACGAACCCGATTTCGAGGGATACGAAGGAATAGCGAGTAGCACACCCGAGGAAGATGACGACCGCATCTTTGGGCTAAACGCCGTCGAACGGATGTTCCTCTCGATAGGCATGTTCTTCGTGGTTACTGTTCTCAGTGTGCTGATCCTTATGCTCACAGATAGCATCGCGATTCCGTAGGGCGAGTGTTTACAATTTCCTTACAATATGTAAACGTCTGTTTAATGCAACTCAACCACAATAATAAGCAGAGTAGCATCCTGTGGTGCTTAATGATCTTTCCCTCCCTGGCTCCCACCCAACCTGATCATTAAGCACGACCCCGAAGCAAACGCCCACAACTCCCCTTCTCCTCTTTATGTGGGCGTTTTGTCTTTGCTTGGCTACCAAGCTTTTTGCCCCTTATTTGCCAGACACCCAATGCTATAATGGCATCATTGCTCATAGCAGTTAGTCCTTTGTCCGCTAGATAAGGCCATTGTTCCATCATGAGAAAACCACTGGTGGCCCTGGTAGGCCGCCCAAATGTTGGCAAATCGACATTGTTCAATCGGCTGGTTGGCGAACGCCGCGCCGTAATCTCCGATGTGCCTGGCACAACACGGGATCGTTTACAGGGCGATTCCGACTGGAATGGGGTGCAGTTCACTGTTATTGATACAGGTGGTATCGAGGTATACCAGCCCAAGGGGGAACGCAACACTTCGGCGCTGGCTGAAGGCTCCCTTGACTTTGTGCCACAAATCCGGGCCCAGGCGATGATTGCCATTGAGGAAGCCGACGTCATTATTATGGTCACGGATGTACAGCAAGGAATCACAGCGGCCGACGAAGACATCGCAGCCGTCTTGCGGAAAACTGACAAACCGGTCCTGATTGCCGCCAACAAGATGGATACGCCGGAACACTATGATGGCGTACTCGAATTCTACGCACTCGGGGCAGGTGATGTGGTTGGTGTGAGCGCCATTCATGGCCGTGGGAGCGGCGATCTACTTGATGCTGTTGTCTCCTATCTCGACGATGCTCCGCCATTGGATGCCGAAGAAGACGACGATAACCTCAAAATTGCGATTGCCGGACGCCCCAATGTTGGCAAATCGAGCCTTCTCAATCGCCTTCTCGGCCACGACCGTGCGATCGTATCTGACGTGGCGGGCACAACACGTGATGCTCTGGATACCCAGCTTACATGGTACGGCAATCCGTTAACGTTGATCGACACTGCCGGAATACGGCGTCGGGGGCGCATTGAACGGGGTATCGAGAAATACAGTGTCCTCCGCGCGCTCAAGGCCATCCAACGCGCGGATGTGGTGCTACTGCTCATCGATGCATCCGAAGGTGTTACCGCTCAGGATACCCACATCGCTGGAATGGCCCTAGAGCGGTTCAAAAGCATCATTGTACTCGTCAACAAATGGGATCTGGTAGATAAGGACGCCTATACCATCAACGAGTATACCGACAGTGTGCGCGATGCGCTCGGCTTCATCCCGTGGGCACCTGTCCTCTTCATCAGTGCACTTACTGGTCAGCGCATCCACAAAGTCCTGGAAACCGCCTTTGCTGTATGGGAGGAGCGTTTTCGGCGTATTCCAACCAGCGAGCTGAACCGGGTGATTCGCAATGCAATCGCTTATCATCCACCCACTGGTATGGGCACGCGTAAGCTCAAAATCTACTACGCCACCCAGGTCCGAGTTGCCCCACCGACGTTTCTGTTCCATGTCAATGATCCCCGCCTGGTGCATTTCTCCTATGAGCGGTATCTTGAGAACAGCTTGCGCGAAGCATACCCAATGGCCGGAACGCCCATTCGTTTTAGTTTCCGTAAGAGTGGTGGTAATTCATCGAGCGGGTAATCTGGCGAATACCCAACTATTGTCTGTCGCAAGCATGGCTACAGCCACAGAATTGACCAAGAATCAGTATAATCCATACATTGGTTAACGAATAACAATCGTTGTTTTTAGGGGGAAAAGATGCGTCGTCTATTGGTTGCTGGTTTGTTGGTTGCGACCCTGGGCATAATCGGTTTGTGGTCGCCAGCAACTCAGGCACAGGATCCGTGTAACGGTTTGGTTTCGCCACGCCTACAAATTGGCGATACCGCGCGTGTACTCTTTAATGGGGACGGTCTGGGGAGTGCCCTACGTGATAATCCTGGTAAAGAGCAGAGCGGTAGCCGCTTCGTAACGACAATGCCCGAAGGTACAGTCATCACAGTTCTGGAAGGCCCTGTCTGCCTTGATGGCATGGTATGGTGGCAGGTCAGTGTGCCAGATGGTACTCAGGGATGGGTAGCTGAAGGTGATGCCCAACAATATTATCTGGAGCCATTTGTGTTGGCGACTGAGGTCTTGGAGCCAGTATACGCACCGCCACGGGAGTTGCAGCGCTGGGAAGTCAGATACTCTGGAAACGTAACGACACTTGTGCCCCTGGCGGTACCCTATGCAGAGCCACGTCCTGCACGCGAGGTCTGGCAGCAACCTGATATCGATGCTGCCAATGCCGCACTTGCCGAGCGTCGCGCTTCTTGCCCCGACGTGTTGGAGGATACGCCGTGGGAAGGCGTTACCGATGCGGGCGATGCAATTGTGCCCGAGGGCGAATACGATTACTATCCGTCACCGGACGGTGGAAAAGTCTTCCTCGTCCGACATTTTGTGCTGCCAATCCCCGAATGTGGGGGTGCACCAGGGCCCTACTTCGGGATCAGCACGACCCACCTGCTCCGTGAGGATCGGGACATTATTGACCTTTTCCCCTACGGTCAACATGGCGGGGTGCGTTCACGCGAAGCCTGTATGTCACCCGATGTGGACAATTTAGCCTGGACCACGAACCTGAGTGAGGTCGTATGGTCACCCGATGGCGATACGGTCGCCTTGACAGTGCGCTATCTCGATCAAGATACAGCCGGACGCCCTTGCGCGTACTACTTTGTGTTCCTGGTGGATGTCTTCAATGGCAACGTCACCCCAGTAGCCGAAGGGCGACGCACCTTCTGGGCCAGTGGCGGCACGCGGCTTCATTACCTCAGTTTCACAGTCGACAACGGCTACAACATTCTTGAAGAACGCCTTATGGCGCTCAGTGACAGCCAAACCACCCAGGTGAACGTCAGCACAGCTGCCGACGGTGGCGTGCAGTTCGTTCCGGGAAGCTTCAACTCAACTGGAGTTGTGCTGCCAGTAACTGCCGATGGCACACGCGTCTTGGTGTGCAATACAC
>JAADYW010000244.1 GCA_010092845.1 Chloroflexota bacterium | reverse complement strand
GGCGATACCGTCGTTGATCGCGAAGTGACGTTCGATAGCAACAGCGGAACCATTACCATCACAGCTACTGGCGGCAGTAGCACCTATGTCCAATGGGTACTGACGGGCACTGCAACCCGCATCAACTAAACTAATCTAGCCAAACTGAGGCCCTGGAGATCGCCGATTTCCAGGGCTTTTTTGTGGAAGTTCAGCGGTGCACTATGTGCGACCCCGCAACAGTGGTCTGAGCTCCTCAACTGTGTCGACAGGTGCTGCACAGACGAAATTCTGGCAAACATAGGCTGTTGGGGCGCCGTTTTGCATCTTGCGGTGGGCCAACAACATCGGCGTACTGTCGTCACCGACGTCGTCCGACGACCAGGCAGCAATAACGTAGGGATAGTATGGTTGCCGGACTGCATCAAGCAGGGCCTCCGTTTGCGGGTCGTTTGCAGGGCCGATAATGGCGACCTCAAACGGACGGTGAACCAGCAAATGAACCCCGGCCAGCGCTGTCCCAAACGCGCTCGGGTACTCACGCATGGCAGCGTCAATCTGGCGAAACACCCCTAGTGCCGCATCTTCGTAACGCCGCCCGCCGGTATAGGCAGCTAGCTTCAGCAGATTGAGCGCCATCAGATTGCTACCCGTGGGCGTAGCCGTATCCTGAAGGGACCGGGGGCGCGCGATTAACACCTCGTGGTCGTCACTGGTGTCATAAAATGCCTCACCATCGAAGAAGTGCTCGAGGGCATGATCAGCCAGACGTTGTGCCTCGGTAAACCAGTGGGTATCAAACGCCGTCTGGTATAATTCCAATAAGCCATCAACCACGTTGGCGTAATCTTCCAGATAGCCGTTAAGCTTACTCTCGCCACCATCACCGTGGCGTTTATGTGTCCGGAACAAACGGCCATCTTCCGTTGTGAGCGCCGAAAGAATGAACTCCGCATTCTTGACGGCTATATCACGATAGTCCCGCTCATCCAGTACGCGGGCAGCTTCAGCAAAAGCGGCCAGCATCATGCCATTCCAGGCGGCCAGCATTTTCTCATCACGACCGGGTTTGACACGGTGCTCCCGATGGGCGAAGAGGATGGGCCGGGCCATTTCCGCTACGTCCTCCAGCGCGGCCGGTTCCATGCCATGCCGCTCAGCAATTGCCCTGAGATCATAGGGCCGGTTGGGGATACTATGGCCCTCAAAATTGCCGTCTGACGTGATATCGTAGAGGTCCAGGTAGGCCGCGATCTGAAACTCGTCAAAATGCCCCTCGAGCACAGTCCGCATCTCTTCAGGCGTCCAGATGAAGAACTTGCCCTCTTCGCCTTCCGAATCGGCGTCCTGAGTGCTGTAGAACCCACCACTCGGGTCACGCATTTCACGTGTGACATAGGCCAGAATGTCGCGGCAAATGTCCGCGAAGCAGGCATCGCCTGTCAGTTGGTATGCGTGTAGATAGACTCTTGCCAACTGGGCATTGTCATAGAGCATCTTCTCAAAATGTGGCACCAGCCAGCGGTTATCTACACTATAGCGGTGAAAGCCGCCCCCGATCTGGTCATAGATGCCACCCTGTGCCATCTTGCGCAGGGTGAACGTCACGACGTCCAGAAAACGCGCGTCACCACTGGTGGTGTAGTAGCGTAGCAGAAATTCCAGGTTCATCGGGGAGGGGAACTTCGGTTGGCCAGAATGCAACCCCCCATGAATCTTGTCTGCACGCATGATCAAGCCGTTGGCAGCGTGAGCAAGGAGATCAGCATCGAGTTCGATGCCTGTCTTTTGGACGGGGGCCCCCATATTGCTCTGCAGCAGCTCAGCGATTTTGCTGGCACTCTCCTCAAGCTGATCACGTTTTGTCTGATAGGTTTGGGCCGCCGCCACCAGGATCTGCTTGAAGCTCGGCATGCCATGCCGTGGTTCGGGGGGATAATAGGTCCCGGCGTGGAAGGGCCGACCATCGGGTGTCATGAAGACCGTCATTGGCCAGCCGCCATGCCCCTGCGTGAAGATCAAGGTGGCTTGCATGTAGATATCATCGACATCCGGACGCTCTTCACGATCAACTTTGATGTTGACGAAGAGGTCATTCATCAACAGGGCGGTGTCGTCGTCTTCGAAGCTTTCATGGGCCATCACGTGGCACCAGTGACACGCTGAATAGCCAATGCTAAGCAATACCGGTTTGTCCTCTGCGCGTGCTTTTTCGAAGGCCTCTGGTCCCCAGGGAAACCAATCGACCGGATTGTCGGCATGTTGCAACAGGTAGGGGCTGGTCTCATGTTGAAGTCGGTTCATGACCCTGCTTTCATCGCTATTATTTGAATATCCATTTCAAAAATAAGTCTAGAGAGTTCCTGGTGACTGGTCAAGGACCTTTCTGCCGCGCGCGCCCTACACGACGATCAACGATTGGTAACTGCGTGTCAGCGGTTCGCCGCCGTCCGGACGCACCACAACTACATCCTCAACACGGGCAGAAAAAGACTCAAACTGCGTAATGCTTGGCTCAATGGTGAACAACATGCCCTCGGATAGCGTGGTTTGATCGCCCGCTGTCAAGAACGGTGGCTCATGTACATCCAGCCCGATGCCATGTCCTAGGCGGTGCCGGAAAGCATCGCCATAACCAGCCGCCTCGATCACCTGGCGCGCAGCGGCATCAACCTGTTCGGCGCTATGGCCGGATTTGAGCGCTTGAATCCCTGCAGCCTGTGCGGCCATCACCAGATCATAGACACGCTGAAACGCCGCGTCCGGCTCGCCGAAAGCGACTGTGCGTCCAAAATCATAGCAGTAGCCCTCGTAGATAGCACCGAAATCAAACAGGATCGACACCGGCGGTTCGAGTGTCCGCTGCCATGTCTCTTGGCGCTGGCCAAATAACAGGGGGTGGTGGGGACCAGAGTTGTACAGTGAGGTAGTAAATGATGGCCCCAAAGCGCCATGGCGCCGCAGTTGAAAATCCACTTCGCTAACAATGTCGAGTTCTGTCATGCCGTGCTTCAACTGGGCGACCACATCCGCGAACGCGGCTTCAGTGATAGCCCCAGCCCGGCGCATAATTTCGATTTCTGCCGCCGACTTGATGTTCCGCAACTGCCGCAGCAGGCTTGTCGCTGAAAGGAACGTGGCTTCTGGCACCAGCGCCTGAAGGGCCACAACGGTTTCTCCGGAAGCATGATCACTGATCGCGATCCGTGGTTTGGGTGGCAGATTGAAACCAGAAACGATGTCACGCACCAGGCTTGAGGGATCGTCCCAGTCGCCCAGTACCCGCTGCTCAATCCCCTGCAGTCGATCCAGGCCACCAAAAAGCGCCGTCATACGTGGCAGTGCCAGGATCGGCGCGGCAGAAGGTGACAACCACACGCCTTCGAGCCAGGCGCCGGGGTGCATCACTGCACCATAGGTCGGTATATCGCGCGGAACACCGGTAAGATATTGCAGATCTGCTGATATGGGAAGGAATGCCAGATCAGCCAGATCGCCCAGGAACTCCTGGAAACGGGCAATACGTTCTTCGTAATCCATGATGATAGCCCTTTCAGTTAGGCCTGAGTGCACATTGTGCTTCACTAATAGACAAACTCGCGGATGTCGTAGCGGCTGATCTTGGGCACACCGCCTTCTGAGGAAAAGTGCAACCCAGCTTCGATTGCCGCGCCCTGTGCCAGTCTTTCGGAATGAGAAAGCGGCTGCAAACCAGCCTGATACGCCTCACGGGCATAGGGTGTATCCTCACCCACCAGGATCTCTGAGAAGTAGATGATATCGTCCATATCGAGATCCATGGCATTGAGTGCTTTGATGGTATCCCGCACATGACTGTCTGCATGTTGCTGACCGCCGGCCCCCAGGAGGATGATAATACCAACCGCAATGCCGCCAGCCTTAATGGCTCGTACCGCTTTGATCGCCTCGCGCGGCGTTCCCGGCTTCTTGAGGAACTTGAGTAGCGGAGCATGGCCACTCTCAAGGCCGATATAGACCGTCTTGATCCCCTTATCATACAAACGCTGATAGTCCGCGGCAGGCTTTTTCTCGCCGCTAAAGCCGTCCAGAAAGGCGTACATGCCGCCCAGCTTGTCGACGTCATACACTTCATGGACGACGTCGAGTAATGGGAGCAACGTTCGCATCGGGACCACCATGGCGTTCGCATCACCCAGGAAGATGGTCCGCCGCAGACTCAGGCCTGCGCCCAGAAAATCCCGGACCGCAATAGCGTGTTGGCGAAACTCGTCAGGTGATTTGATCCGAAAAGGCCGATCTTTGTAGAAGGTGCAGAAATTGCAGGTGTTGAACGAGCAACCTTCAGTCATCTGCAGGACAACGGCCATGTACTGATCTGGTGGCAGGATGCCTACCGGTTTGTATACATCATAGTAGCGCGCCGCGTCGGCCATTGAGTGCGCAGGGTCAAAGGCCAGGATCTGACGGAACACCTGATGCCCTTGAGGTGAAAGCGGGGTGCGCAACTCAGCCTCTCCCTGTTGGATGGCTGTGTACAGGTGCTGGATATGACGGTGCGCGCGCGCTTCGATCGACACAGCTTCATCCTGGGGGAGCCAGCGCCGATTGCGCTCCTCTCCAGGATTGCGCCAGCGGGCAACCATCTTGCCATCCAGGCCCCGGCGATAAGCGATGCCATCGATAAAGGCGGTCCACATCCGGCCTTCCAGATCATAGCTGAACACATCTGCCTGGCTCGGATCGTCCGTACTAACTGTGAGGCAATTGCGCTTCACACTGATTGTTAGCGGACGTCCCTGCCATGTACCCGTGATGACCATCTAGCGATAATTCTCCTGATTGTGCTGACAACGGTGTTCTATGAAGCAGCGCTAACCCAATGCGCCGTTGCTTCGGCAATGATCTCCGCACAGCGGAATACATCCTCCAATTCCACGTATTCGATGGCAGCATGAGCACCTTTGCCCCCTGGACCAAAGGGTACCGTTGGGATACCGGCAGCAGCTAGCACCGCCGAATCGAGCCAGGGTGCAAGGCCATAGTACTCAGGAGCGCGTCCTGTGATGGCCTGAAAAGCGTCATCCACCACCTGAACAGCTGGCGCCTCGCGCTCGATCTCGAAGCCAGGGCGATGAATGACCAGGTCAATGGTCGCGTTGAAGGTCGCATCGTCTGCTTTGAGTTCGGCCAGGGCTGACTCCCACATGGCCATAACATCGTGACCGGTCTCATCGGGGAGGATCCGGTGCTCGACGCTGAGTGTGCAGCGGTCCGGATAAGTACTCCAGCCCAGTCCGCCATCAATCAGGCCGGCATGTACGGATGGTCGGCCGACCAGTGGATGCTCGCGCTGAGGCAGGATGTCGGTCTCAAGGCGATCGAGGACTCCCAGAACGCGTCCCATATGCCGGATGGCGTCGATACCGTCTTCGTAGGAGCTGCCATGTGCCGCCCGGCCGTGAGTTGTGATCTCAATACCAGCGAATCCCTTGTGGGCGAGACCAATTCGCATCTCGGTTGGCTCAGTGAGGATCGCCGCGTCGGCCGTGAGTATCTCAACCAGTTTCTCGGTGCCGATGCTCGACCATTCTTCATCGACGACAAACGCCAGAATAATGTCGCCATCCGGCTCGAAGCCGGCATCCTGCAACGCGATAACCGCACCCAGATGTGCGGCCAGGCCCCCTTTCATATCAAAAGCCCCGCGTCCAAATAGCCGCCCGTCTTCGATGCGGGGTTCAAAAGGTGGAATCGCCATATTCTTGATGCCCACAACATCAGTATGGCCCGTCAATAGCATGGACTTGCCTGCGCCGCGCCCTTTCCAACGCGCGACCACGTTTGGTCGCGCGGGTGTGACCGTTTGTGTCTCAACTCTCAAACCGATGCGCTCGCAGAAGCGGGTGAGCCATGCCGCCATTTCCGCCTCTCCAGGTGCATCCGGTGCTAGCTC
>JAADYW010000243.1 GCA_010092845.1 Chloroflexota bacterium | reverse complement strand
TGTTTGGCCTGTGTATTGTGATGCTGGGGTGGCAACGGGATCTAGGCACCGCAACGATATTCTTTGTGGTATTTATGCTCATGCTCTATTTGGCGAGTGGGCAGTGGCTGTTGATGGTTGGTGGCGCTGGCCTTTTGGCGATCGCGGCTGCGGTTGGCTACATTCTCTTTGATGTCGTGTCATTGCGGATTGATGTCTGGCTCAATCCCTGGGCCGAAGCCGAAGGCCGCGCCTTTCAAATTGTCCAGAGTCTGATGGCCGTTTCGGCCGGTGGAATAGTGGGGGAGGGGATTGGGCAGGGGCTGCCCACGTTTATTCCCGTAGTGCATACAGATTTCGTTTTTGCGGCCATTGCCGAAGAATGGGGCCTGATCGGTGTGCTGGGGTTGCTGGTCGCGATTGCCGTGATTACGCTTCGCGGTCTGCGTATTGCGGTTCTCAGCCAGAGTCGACCGTTTGCGGCGTTTCTGGCGGCTGGCCTGAGTCTGAGCATTACCGTTCAAAGCCTGATGATTATCGGGGGCGCCTTGCGCTTATGGCCGTTAACCGGCGTAACCTTGCCCTTTGTCAGCTATGGGGGCTCCTCACTGCTAACCAGTTTTGTTAGCGTTGGTCTACTGCTCGTCATCAGCGAGGACACCTGAGGTGACGCGGGAACTCAATAACCTAGCGCTGGCTTTTATGCTGGGGTTCTGCCTCGTTGCCCTGAGTAGTGCCTATTGGAGCATCTTGCAGCACGACGACCTCTTGACCCGCTCGGACAATCCCCGCCGCATCGCTGCTGAGCAGACGTTCCCTCGCGGCATGATTGTCGACCGCAACGGCTTAGCTATCGCATCCAGCCGTCCCCGCGGCTCCGAGGGTATCATGCAACGGATATATCCTTATGATGAGGCCGTAGGGGCGATCGGCTACTATAGCCACCAATACGGCGCCGATGGTCTGGAGGCCGCCTTCGACGATGTGCTGGTGGGAGAATACGGCGCGCCGGATGAGTGGCGAGTCCTCTGGAACGATCTACTGGATCGCGAGACGCCCGGCTACGACCTGCGTAGCACTATTGACTTGCGCTTACAGGTCGAGGTTACCCAGGTGCTTGGAAACCACGCAGGGGCAGCGATTGTGCTCCACGTGCCGACCGGGCAAATCCTGGCGATGTCCAGCCAGCCGTCGCCCGATCCAAACGTGATCGATCTTAACTGGGATGAGCTCAATGCACTGGATACGCAGACGCCGCGCGAGTCACCGCTGCTGAACCGGGCGCTTCGCGGTACTTACCAGCCAGGCACGGCCATCCAACCGGCATTGATGGTTGCGATGCTGGCTGAGGGGGAAGCCCTCACGCAGCGGGTGCCGGACATTTCCAGACCCGTGATTCTGCCCGAACTATCGTCTCAGGTGGGGGTATGGCCGTGTCTTTTTTCACCGGGACAGTCAACTGAATTGGTGGATGCGTTTGCCCATACATGTCCACGGCCCTTTGTAAGTACCCTTGGCACCACCCTATCCGCGGCTGATTATCGGCGTTATCTCAGCCAATTTGGCTTTATGGACTCGCCGCCACTATACAGAATGGAGACTGGCCGTGGCAATACCCGTCTCAGCCCTGATTTGAACGTGCAACTAGAAGCGATGGGGCAGGGCCAATTGACAATCACACCCTTCCAGATGGCACTCTTCGTGGCCGCCATTGCCAATAACGGTTCGCCGCCCTATCCGCATCTCGCCAATGCCTATCGTCCGTCTGATGAGGTGGAGTGGCGGCCATTTGATATTCCCTTCCACTCACCGGTTACCCTTCCTGAAGCAGTAATACCCGATATCCGCCAGGCGCTTCGGTTGAGCGCCAGTGTTCTATTTGATGATGTGTCGCCGACATGGCATGGGCATCTCGGCACGGCCTACAGCGGCGTTCCTCCCCGGGTCTATAGTTGGTTTCAGGGCTTCGTAGATCTACCTGATGATGGTGCTGCGATCGTGCTTATCATTGTGATTGAAGGGGTGGAAGAACCGGAGGCGGCAGCCGATGCTGCTGCCCCGATTCTGGCGCGTCTTGATGATTGGCGGGATTAGCCATAACACGTGGGCTTCAGGCTTACGCCTCGAGGACCTTCTCGACCTCCTGCCGCAGTTCAGCCAATCGTTGGGCAACCGGCTCATTGCCGCGCTGCTGCATCTGCTCAATCAGAGCGGTCATCGTCTGAAGGAGGGCTGGGCCATATTGACCGGCCTCGTTAACGAGCTTGAGGCGCGCTTCAAGTGGATCCTCAATCTGTAGTAACTCATTGATGAAGCGGATTTCGGGCGGTGAACTCTCCATGATGATCTGCATCACCGTTTCCTGAATTGCCTGTAGCCTGGCAACGGCTTGCGGATTGTTCTGTTTCTGAGCTGCATCAAGGTTTGCCTGCAGCACGGCCATGAACATGTCGTCGATCATTGGCACCCGCTGGCGGACTGCCTGTTCGACGCTTTCGCTTTCAAGAATCTCACGCAATAGCCCGGTTGCTTGCTCGGCGGCGGCGCGGCTCTGGTCTTCTACTGCCTGGGCGAGTTCCAGAATGCGGTCACGCACTTGACGGGCTTTGCGGCGATCTTTCTTATTCTTAGCCTGGTCAGCTTGCTCGCTAAGCATCTGGTAGAACGTGTAATCGAGCGCGGGGTGGACTAACCCGACGAAGGCTTGAATATACTCGTCATTGTCGTGGTACGACATCACGAGATCGACCAGTTTCTCGTGGGACACTTGCTCACCGAGCGCGTTTAGATCCTGCGTGACCTTGCGGACGGCAGCCTCCTGGAGACGGGCGGTCTCCATCGCTTCTCTGCCATAGCGGCTTGTTTCGAGTAGCCGGCTTCGAACGGCATTGATCTGGTTGGCAACCTCAGTGCGCCCATCAGCGTGCGCCGCTTCCGCTGTCAGCCCCAGGATGGTGAAGAACTCCCCGTCAATTTCGTCGTCATGGTCGGTGACGATTTGGGCGAACTCTTCTTCCGATGCTTGCAGCAATTGCTCCACCAGTTCCAGTTTCTTCTGCCGTTCGTCGAGCATCTCACGGGTGATCCCATCAGCCTCCAGGACGGTTTCTACCAGGCCCTGCATGGTGAAGGTGCGCCGTGGATTCAACAGATATCCCTTACGTTTTTCCTGGGGAAGGCTATCTGAAATCTCACGGATCAACTGGCCGATGAGCCTCTCCTGCTCGTCCTGTGTCATGTTGATTTCCATCGGAACGTTTATCAGCAGCAGTTCCTTGGATGGATCATGATAGGCAATAGGTGTCCCGACCCCAACCTGAAAGCCACAGTTAGGACACTGGAAGTTGTTAAGCTGGCCGGAGAGTAACCGGGCTTTGCCAGAGGGGTCGCGTTCTACATCGATGATCTGTTCGACATCTGCTCGGAACTGATTGCCGCAATTTGGGCAGTTCAACACGGTCTGCTTGCTGAGTGCCATACACTATCCTTCATTCTATGATGTTTAGTGATTCTCAATCCGAATTCGCTATTTGTGAGGCAGGGTGAAACTGAATGTTGTCCCCGGTCTCTGGTCAGGATCGCTACTGGCCCATATCTGGCCGCTATGTGCCTCGATGATGGCACGGACAAGATACAATCCGAGCCCCGTACCGGGTGTCCCCTGTGATACGGCGCCTGGTGCACGGTAGAAGCGGTCAAAGACACGGCTCACATCCGCCGGCGCAAGCCCTATGCCCTCGTCGCTGACAAATACTTGGACCTGGTTCTCTAAGGAGCGTCCCCCAACCGTGATTTGTCCCCCCTCCGGCGAATACTTGATCGCGTTGGAGATTAGATTATCCAGGACATGACGCAGACCCTTCTCGTCACCTTCAATAACCGGAAAATCCTCGTCAAAATCCAGGACAAATTCGTGCGCTGGCGCTTGATGCCGAAATCGCTCAACAGCATTGGCGGCCATTTGATCCAGCGCGATCTCGACCGGGTGATAGCGCATAATCCCTTCGACCTGCAACCGGGAAGCCATCAATAGATTCTCGATCAGTTCTGTCAACCGGTCGGCTTCTTCCTCAATAACGCCCAGCCCGCGGTGAAGTGTTTCGGTATCCCAGGAGGCATCTTCACGGCGGAGTGTGCCGGCGTAGCCCTTAATCAGGGCTACGGGTGTCTTGAGTTCGTGTGAGACAACGGAGATGAACGTGTCCTTCATCTTCTCCGCTTCGCGAAAGCGTGTGATGTCTCGCACGTTGGCGATGATGTTCCGCAAATTGCCATCATCGAAGAACACCGGGGCATACTTTATCTCAACGCTGACGGTCATGCCATCGAGACGCTCTAGCTCGCCTTCAACATAGAACGGAATCATCGTACCATCCTCGAACGCTTCGTCAACAAACCGGCCCTCAAACGGCCATCCCTCGCGCATCGCGGAGGCTAGCGTGATAGGAGGCTGGGGGTCCGCCCAGCGAACAACATCTTCATGCAGGCGGTTAAGCGTCTGGTATTGTTGCCACCCGATCAAATGCGCGAGGGCAGAATTCACACGGATGATGTGCCGCGTCGCGTCCAGGATCATGATGCCATCTGCGCTAGCGTCCAGCAGGGTGGAGAGGCGCTGCTTTTCAGCGATTGTGGCTTGATATAGCCCCGCGTTGTGAACGGCGATTGCGGCCTGGTCGGCAAAACTCTCCAGAACCCGCACGTCATCGGGCGTGGCTTTGCCTGGATATGGCCGTAAAACATAGATTACGCCGAGTACCTTCCCTGAAATCCGCATCGGCAATGAGACAACCTGGCGCAACGTCATGTCGAGCTTGCGCGAAATCAAGCGCAGGTGAAGCTGAAGCTCATCCGGATCAGCTTCAGCTTCCTCACCATTGATGAGCTGGAGCAGCGGATTGAAAACCTCAGCCCTGTCGCTACTGGTCCCGAGTACTGCCTGCACGCTCAGCGTGCTGTTGGGTCCCCGCAAGGCGATTAGCCCGATCTCGCCACTGAGCATCGATACGGATGCCTCCAGAATCATGCGCAGCACGACCTCGAGGTCGAGTTGAGCCGTGATTGCTCTTGAGATTTTAAGTAGATAATCACGTTGATGGATGCGGAAATCCGGTAAGATAATCATAGGTGGCATTGTAGCATTCTTAGTGGCCACTCGAAAGCAAAGCGGTGGTTTCTAATACATTTCTGCGATTGGATCGGTGCTATAATGCGCAATTAGTGTCAGGGTGCATACGGGCGTCAATGACTTCTCTGCTTGGTAAATCGGGAGACGATCTGCGGTGAGTACAGATGTGATCATCCTATTGCTGCGACTGGCGGCTGGTGGGACTTTGTTGGTCTTTGCGGGGTCCGTGGCCTATATGATATGGCGTGACTACCAACAGGCTATTGACCAGGTTATCGCCCATGAACGTCGCGGTGGACGATTGGTTGTTCTGGAAAGTGATATACCTGGCCTGGCAGTGGGGCAAAGCTGGGTGCTGTCGCCCGTGACGACGCTCGGCCGTGCCTCTTCCAACACGATCACGCTTGATGCGCCGTTTGGCCTGGATGAATACGCCCTGGTTACCTGGCGGGGCGGCTGGTGGTGGCTGCAGGGGGTTAACAGCAGCGATGTTCTCTTGCTCAATAGCCGCAAGCTGGACGGCCCAGCCCTGCTAACCTCTGGCGATGTGATCACACTGGGTCGGGTGCAGCTCCGCGTCGAACTCGATTAGGTCTGGATCACGCCTGCTGTCACCATTTGGTGGTTTTGCTACACTCCTTCCCCACGCTACAATTGCCATAGCGCTCTCGTCCGAAGTTCTCAGCCTTAGCGGAGGGTTTATGGAACTTGGTTTGCAAGGTGCGAAGGTCCTGGTGGCGGCAAGCCGTTCTGGATTAGGGGCAGCAACCGCACGCCGCTTCAGCCTGGATGGCGCGGAAGTAACAATCAATGGCCGCGATTCTACGACACTGGAGACAACCGGCCGGGCAATCCAGATTGAGACCGGCAAACTCGTACACACGGCTCCTGGTGACGTGAGTGTGCGCGGCGAAGCGACGAGGATTGTCGAGACGGCAGCCGCGCAGCTTGGCGGCTTGGATGTTCTGGTGACCAACGCGGGTGGGCCGCCGTCAGGTGTTTTCGCTGATTTCGAGCTCGATGATTGGGAGCAGGGTTATCATCTGCTGCTGGCCAGCGTCATCGAGCTGGTGCAGGCAGCGTTGCCCTATCTGAAGCTGTCGGGTCGGGCCGCGATCCTGGCGGTTACGTCGTTGACCGTGAAACAACCCGTTGACAATCTCGTTCTATCCAACGTGATGCGGGCTGGGATAGCAGCGCTAGTCAAGTCGCTGGCGAACGAGTACGGGCCTCACGGCATCCGGGTGAACGCCATCCTGCCGGGTTGGACCGCCACCCAGCGCATGACTGATCTCCTCGAAAGCCGGGCCAGGGCCAATAACACAACCCCAGAAGCGGAACGCGAGGGGCGCCTGGCTGCAATCCCGTTGCGCCGTATGGGAACGCCTGACGAATTCGGCAACGTGGCAGCCTTCTTGTGTTCGCCGGCGGCGGGCTTCATTCATGGTGCCATGATCCCGGTTGATGGTGGCGAAATCAGGTCCACACTCTAGACACGCCAGGCCCAGGCTGCGATAGATCGGCATAAAACTAACGCAATCCGTGAACAGATGCTATAATGAGGCCCGCAATCTACCCACCTCACACTGTTGCTGAGAGGTTATTATGTCATATGTGTTCGTCAGCTATGCGCGCGAGGATACAGCGTTTGTTGAGCGGTTGGTAAAGGATCTGGTTGCAGATAATTTGCCCATCTGGTTCGACCAACAGAACATTGAACCAGGTGAGAATTGGGATGCGGCCGTCGAGCAAGCACTGCAGATGGCCACAGTAGTCCTGGTCGTTGTTTCCCCCGCTTCGATGGTATCAGACAATGTCCGCAATGATATCAACTTTGCTCGCGATGCGGACCAGCGGATCGTCCCGATTCTCTACCGCTATGCGCCCTTGATACTCAACCTGCAAACGCTCAACTGGGTTGATCTTAGCTCCGAGGTATTGTATGCCGAGAATCGGCCCGAACTTGCAGCCTTTCTGGGACAGCAACTCGATCAGCAGGTGGCCCCCCTTGCTGAGAAGGTCGCATTTGCGCGTGATACACGGCAGGTAAGCCCGGTAGAATTGCGCGGCTATCTCCAGATTCTAGCTGTTATCGGTGCGCCCTTGTCTGATGCTCCCGGTGAAGGCCCACCCCGGCGCTACCTTGATCATGCCAATGAATGGCGTTTGCTGGTGGATGCGATCCGTGTATCGACCCAGCTACAAGCGGCCACTGATTATATCCCGCTGGCGATCACACGCTTAATACCCGCGACTGAAAGCTACCTGCGTGACTTGCTGGGCGATAGCGCGCCAGATGGTCCGCAGATTGTGCACCTGATTGCCAACACGAACGGTGACACGGTCGACCTGGAGGATGAGTGGGGCCGTACAGCAGCCGTCTTCGCCCAGGGCCTCATCAATCTCTTCAAGCCGAGTGCCGTTGAGCTGCTGGTTTTGCATTCGCATCTCTCTCCAGAGACGATTCAGTTCCTGCTCGAAGAGACTCCATTGCGCGCTGTTGTGTCGGTGCAGGACTTGGTACCGGTCGAAGTGGGCAGTTACTTCAATCGCCGCTTTTACGGCCGGTTGGCGGCTGGTGAAAGCGTCCGTGATGCCTTTGAAACAGCGCGTGCCGATCTGCAAGTGAGCATGGGTGATGAAGCTGAACAGTTTGCATTATCTCTGCAGCCAGGACACGATGATGTCTATCTCACGGTGCCAGCACCCGAGATGCGCGGTCCCGGCACCCTGATCAATCCTGGCACCCCGCCGCTACTTAACGTCCCGGTGAATCTGGGTTTCGTGGGCCAGCGCGCCGCGTTAATCGAGCTAAGCCAGGAAATCGCATCAACAGATTTCCGCCAGATCGCGATCTATGGGGCGGCGGGTATTGGCAAGAGTTGGCTCGCGGCTGAGTATGTGGCACGTTCCGCCTGGCGCTATCCTGATGGTGTCATCTGGATGCGTATTGCCCCTGGTTCCAAGTCCGAGGATGTCATCGGACAGATTCTGGCACTACTGGAGCTGCCGGCCACCACAAACTGGGCAACTCTGCGTGATATCCTGCGGGACCGCCAGGTACTCATCGTCCTGGATCAAGTTGCCGAGTGGGGAGACCCGCTCGAAATAGGTGAACTGGCCGATTTTATCTCGCGTCTCAACAACATTGGCGGCACGCGGATACTCATCACCGCGCGCGGCCCGGTCCAGCCGCTGACTTCGACAAGTGGCACCGAGGAAAACATGCTCGAGGAAATGGCACCCGATGAAGCCGAGATCCTGGTCCATCATCTGCTCGAACGTCATGATCTGCACGATGTGTTCTCCGGTGATGCCCAGATCCAAGCATTTTTGGAGAAGACCCTATATGTGCCCTGGCTCATCCATGAGGCGATTCGTCTGATCCACCTGCAGGGGCTGGAGGCAACGCTTGACGACCTTGACGACCTCTTGAGTGATGTTTCGGATGCCTATGAATACTATATGTTCTCGCAGTTCGAGAGGTTGCCGGATGGTCCGCGTGAATTGCTGCGGAAGCTGCGCGGCCTGCCGGATGCGTTTGATCGCGCTCTCGTCCAGAAGATTGGTGGTGAAGATGCAATCGTCAACTTGCGGGAATTGGTGCGCTATTCGGTAGTGCGTCAGGAGCACGGCCTGTACCGCATTCAGCCACTGGTGCGGAGTTTGTTGCAGGATTACACACTTCTGGGTGATGAGGAACAGGATCGCATTGACGAGATCGTCATCCTTCATTTACTTTCCCAAGCAGCAAGGACGAATGGCTAATGTTGCATACGCCCCCAACCCCGTTGACAGCCAAGCAGCAGGCGGTACTCAATAATCTGCGCACAATCGTCAAGCGCCAATCGCGCCCTACTAGCCTGATTGATCCGTCGACCGTAACGGAGTTGTTGATCCAGTATGGTGATCTAATGCGCGCCACCGGGCTTGCGGAGGAACTTCTCACCTATCTGGAGCGTATCCAGGACCGGACACCTGCGGACACGGTGCTGTATCCGCGACTCCTGGTTGAGATTGCCCAGACCCTGGATGCTATCGGCGGAATGCATCTCGGGGTGGATGCTACTTTCCAGGAAGCCTTTACCCTCTTTGCGATGTATCCTGCCACCGAGGTACACAGCTATCATGCGCAAGCCCATCTCGCTTATGGGCGCCATTTACTGAATAACAGTGACTTCGAGGCGGCCCTGGCACATTTCCAGCAAGCGATGGAGATGTATGGCGCGATGGAGAATGTGGCAGATATTGCCGCGGTAGAGGCTGAGCTGGGGCGCGTCTATCTGGCGCAAGGGGATTTCAGTGCCGCTGTGCTTCACTTCGAGCGGGCCCTCGAAGGCTTTGCTGCTGAAGGGGAGAGTGCGGTATTCGCGTACACGAGTGCCCAGACTGAGCTAGCAATGGCATATATTCAGCGAGGCGAAATCGGCCAGGCCAGCCAGTTACTCGGCGATGCCCTGACCGTTTGCGACGCCCTAGAGTTGCGCGTTCTGCGTGCTCAGGTATTGCGAGAAATGGCTTATGTGGATCAGACGCGGGCTGAGACGGTAACTGACGAGAAGATGCGCCGCCGGTACCTGGATGAGGCAGAACAACGTCTCCAGCAGGCAGTTGATGACTTACTGTCTCACCATGACAGCCTGGAACTCGCTATCGCCTATCATGATCTTGGTCGCGTCGAGGCACGTTTGCGCAAGTTCGATGAGGCCGAAGCCCATGTTCGTCTCAGTATCGAGAACTTCTCGCGGCTGGGAAACCGGCGCAATTTCGCCGTTGCCCAAATTACGTTGGGGCAGCTCCTGCTGGTTCGCCACAACGATCTAACCGGGGCCACAGAGCGAATTCGCCAATCGCTGGCTATCGCCGGCGAACTGGGGGATCGCTTTACCCAGCAACAGGCTGCTGAATCTCTGGTCCGGATTCACCAGTTACAGGTCAAGCGCAGCAAGCCAGGAACGGTTGAGCGCCGCCAGGCAATAGACGAAATTGCCTATACTCTGGAGCGTCTGAAGCGGCTTGCGCTGACACCTTCCCTGGAGACCCTCGAGACCCTGCTCATTGAAGCTGAAACCTAATAGCTATTCCCTTTGACAGTGACATTGAAAATGGGCTGCGCAGTAACGCGTAGCCCGTTCTTTGATTCGTTGCGGTCTGTGTTGATTGCAGTAAATCAACAATGACTCCGTTTAGTCTATTGAGTGACCATGGTCATCGACACTTTGCTCACATTCATAATGACGAGGAGAACCATCATGACCGTCAACCGACGGAATCCTATGCTCGTTGCACTTGCGATGCTGTTTGTCCTGGCAAGCATTCTGGCGTTTGCGGGACTTGCTAATGCCGAGGAGCCGCCTCGCTACGATGCTGACGACTACAGTGTTGCTGCCTTCGCTCTCGAAGAGTTCGGTGTTGGCGAGGGCTGGGGCAACTGTGTAGACGTTCAGTGCCAATATATCGGTAGCATTGATCCGCTTACACTCACCCAGGATCAAGAGTACGTGATCGAAGTTGAAGGCTCTGGGGGCTGGTATGTGTCGGTTGTCTTCATTGGCAACGAGCCGGTCGAAGATGGCGGACAGATCTATCAAGTGAATACCTACGATAACCTGGGATCGGTGAAGGATGACGAACTCCAAATCATTGTCTACGACGATGGGACGTGGAGCCTTGCTGGTCGCGGTCAGGACCCAATCTTTACCATGATCCTTGCTGAAGACGAGTAGTGCCACCGTCGCGTGTACGGTGCGCTTCAGCAGTGGTGCGGTCTGTCAAAGGCCGCACTTCTTTCTTCTATCCCCAGCGGCGGATGTTGAGGGCTAGGGGAATCGTCACATGGTCCTGATCGGGAAGCGGACCATCACGCACGACCAGTCGTTCGCCGGAAGGAAAACGATACAACCCTACGTTGATCTGGTAGCCTGGTTGGGTGAAAATGCTGAGATCGTCCCACTGGATGATGTGCGTGTCGCGAATGATGTCCCCGTCCCGCCACCATGATGTGGGAAAATAGTGGTAGCCGCGTTCCTGGGGCTGGCTATCATGTTGCAATGTCTGGAGGGCGCCAGAAGTGTCCGGCAACGTAACCAGGTGCCCTCGCTGATCGACCAGATGAACGAAGACATGATAATCTTCATCTGGCTGGCCATGCGCTTGCCACCACAGGGTAACCTCCAACCCGTTCTCCACCACTTGGAAGTTGTAGGCGGCCAACTCGATGCTATCTGCAAAGCGGGCGCCACTGAGCGTGATCTCTGGGGGCAGGCTGCCGAGCATGGGCCAGTTTTCCCAGACTGGATAGTAGATCACAAGCTCCCCTCCAGCCAGTACCGTTGGCCCGCGAATAGTGAAGATCGTCTCGGGCTGCAACGCCCCTGGCCATTCCGTCAAACAGGGATAGAACCATGGGAAAACGCCGATAAAACGCGGTGGATCTTTCAGCATCACCCGGGCGAGCTGGAGGTCGTGTTCGCAGGTGTAATCCGCGGTATCGTTGGTGGCCTCAATCACTTCTGGATAGACCAGCCCTTCGAGATCGATGACCCGTCGGTCAGAGATGTGGACCATCGCGCCGACGTCATTGAGGGCAATTGCTTCATCCGGTTGTGTGGTGGCGTCGAACCAGTAGCCGGCCTGCACATGCATCCGGCGCAACTGCTTGACATCATTGGCCACCTGATGAACGTTCTTCTCGCCCCGGGCAAAGGTCACCACCGCCAGAATGCCCACAAGTCCAATAGGCAGGAGATATTGGCGCAGCCACATGAGGCTGGTCCACCGTAGGCGGGAGATTGCCCAAACGCCGACAACGGCTGCCAAAGCATTGAACGGGATGGACGGTGCAATATAGCGGGAATGATTGACGACATAGCGCTCGGCGCCCAGGAAAAGGACGCCCAGAATGAACACCGACGGCCACAGTGCCCAGGTGATACTGGTACCTTTTCGCCGCCAGGTGAGCCAGAGAATATACAAGGTCCCGATTCCAGCCAGAACAATGAAGAATGCCCCATGATCGACGTTGGCCATCCAGAAGAAAGCGCGCGGCAAATCGGGCGTTTCGTTGCCGAGCTGGGACTTAGCGCGGAAGGTGTTCGGTAACGGATAGCCATCAATGAGCAGGTTGGCCAGCGGGTAGCTGCCCGCCAGCAGCGAATAGGCAATGATGCCGCGCCAGCTCCCTAGGATCCGCTGATTCCGCGCCTGGCGTGTGGTTTCATCGCGAAGCGGAACGAAAATCACTGCATCCAGACCGACGAGAGCCGTCAACAGATAGGCTTCTGGCCGCGCCAGAGTCGTAAGTGCCAGCAGGATGCCGGTTCGCCAGCCTAATGACCGCCGATCGCGAATGTCCTGCATGTGGCTCCAGATGCTCAGGATACATAGGGTGGTAAAGGTGGTTATCTCCATGCCCGTGAGGCCCATCCAGATGTACCGCCCAGTCAAGGCCGTGATGAGGCCAGCAGCGAAGCCGATCCAGGCGCGTCGAGTGGCCCACCAGCCGAATGCTGTGATGGCGAGTGCCGTCAAGACATAGCCGACAGCGCTCATGGCAATGGCGATATCAACCTGGCTGAAGATGCCAGGATCGAAGATCGTGAAAGGAATCGCCAGTGTTAGCACCCATAGCAGCGATGTCGCGCCCGAGGTGAGTTCACCCTCGTTATAAGCCAGGCCCTGGCCCTCGCTGAGATGTTCAGCGAAGCGCACGTGAATCCAGGTGTCGTCCAGCAGGGCGCCGATATGGCCGTCATTTTGTTCCATCGTGAAACGCACCGTTATCGCCAGGTAGATGGACGCGATAGCCGCCACGGCTAGCATGACGATCAAGGTGCGGCGTGGATACTGGCGAAAGATGTCGAACATAGTTGGCCTCACAACAGCGAGGGCGAGTGCTGTTCGCTCGCCCCCGTTTTGATCACATGTGCCAGATCAGGCCCGGCGTATAGTGGCTGGCTACGTGTTAGCTTGCTGGGCCACCCACTCTGAGCGCAGAATGGCCATGATATGAATATCATAGTAAGCACTGTCCCGATATACTGCCTGCCGGCGCGTGCCCTCGTGCTGGAAGCCACATTTCTCGTAGCTCTTGATGGCACGCTTATTGAAGCTATGGACACTCAGCTCGACCCGATTGAGGTTGAGCTCGCGGAATGCATAACGCAGCAGCAAGCGGGTAGCCTCGGGGCCATAACCTTGCCCCCAGAAATTCTTGTCACCGACGGCGATGCCGAAAGTGGCCCAGCGGCTTCGCCAGTCGATGGCATTTAATCCCAGGTTACCGATTAGCAGGTGTTCGTCGCGGGTGCGTATGGCAAAGGTGACATTATCACTCTGCCGCATGCGCTCATACCATTCGGTCTCGTCGTCTTCCGTCATCGGGAAAACGGCTCGGGGCGATAGATAGCCGAGAAACTCCAGGTCAGCGAACCACGCTGCAAACTGTGGAATATCCGCACGCTGAATAGCATCCAGATAGACACGTTCGCCGTGGAGAAGCCTACTGCTATACATCCTAGACTCTCGGCTAGTCAGTGGCGGGCGTGGGCTGAATAACAATCTCGTGTTGTGGCACGACGCTCTCGCCGCGTGCATAGGCAGCCTCGGCTGCGAGTACCCGCTCCAGCGCGGCGATGCCGACTTCGACCATCGTGTCGTCGGGCTGCCGGGTGGTCAGTCGCTGCAATGCCAGGTTGGGCACGATCATCACCTTGATGATGGGATTGTTCTGGTGACGTGCAGTGAAGCGGATCAACTCATAAGCCAGCCCCGCGATGACCGGGATCACCGCTACTCGCGAGAGAATAAGGATTGCGATGTTGTCGGGACGCCCGATGAGGGTATAGACGAGAATACTCAACACCACGACATTCAGTAGAAAAGCCGTTCCACAGCGCGGATGTTCGATCGAGTAGTCTTGGACAGTCTGTGGGGTGAGTTCGGCACCAGCTTCATAGGCGTTGATCGTCTTATGTTCAGCACCATGATAGCCAAACAGGCGCCTAACATCCGGCATTAACCCAATGGCGGCAATGTAGCCGATGAATATCGTCAGCTTGATGATACCCTCAATGATCTCGATGATGATCTTACTCTCGATGCCAAGTACTTCGGCAGCTCCGGTAGCCAGCGCAGTAGGCAACGCAAAAAACAGGCCAATACCCATCGTTAGTGAGACTAATACCAGGCCGACTACTGCGATCTCAGAGAAGGCGCTTTCGCGTTGTTGGTCACTGCCCGACATGTCGCCGCGTGGCTCGGGGGGCGCGGCCTGGACGAAGGCCGCCAGGCTGAGCGCCAGTAGCTTCTGGATAAACAGCACCTTGCTGAAGAATGGCAGCCTGCTCAGCCAGCCGCTTTTTGTTTCTTCGGCCTGGCCCGGATCGGCTTCTAGAGGAGCGGCCTGGGTCTCTTCCTCTTCTTCGATTAGGGCGATATCTGCGCTCCAGATCAGCGCCCGTGTGCCCAGTACCAGCGCATCCCACAGGCCAACCAGGCCGCGAACAAACGGAATCTTGCTGATCCGACCCTGGTAGAGCGTGGCATTCAGCCTTTCCTCGTGGATGACGATGCTTTGATCGGGGGCGCGAACCGCAACAGCAGCGATCTGAGCACCACGCATCATCACACCCTCGATCACAGCCTGACCGCCATAGTTGAACTTTGGTTTTTCGTTCGTCATTTTTGTTCCCTATAAACCCTCGGATGTCGCCAACTTATCCAACTGATAACCAACAGGCTGAGTCCCAATATTTGGTGGACTCTTGCCGGAATATCCCGCACACGATTCGCCGCCAATCCGGTATCGGCCAGGTTGTAAATGGCCTGCGGTTCGTGCTCGCCAGTCATGAACTGGTCGATACCGCTGCTGAGCGGCCAGTAGTCGAGGTCGTAGTGTACCATAGTAAACCGGGTTTCGTCATCGTGATTTGATTCGCCGGCAAAGGCCTGGCGGTAGACAGGCGTCACCTGCGTGAAGGTGCCAATTATCTGTACACCTAAACCCAGGGCAAAGATCACCAGGCCAGCAGTATACCAGAGATGTCGTGGCCGCATGGAGACCAGCTCGCCCCAGGCCAGACACCATAGCGGCATGAGGGGAACCAGAAAGCGGGGGCCCCAGACCCAGCCACCATGCCAGGCCCACCACGCACCATAGTACAAGAGCGCCAACCCCGTCATTATGAGGAGGGACCGCGCCAGGGAAGGCTCACGTTGCCGGAAACGCGGCCAGAGTAGCCCGCTGATGATGAGCGGCGGCGCGTAGATGAAGACGCTCTTGCCGGGGCTCACCAGCAATCCGGTGATCCCCGGCAGGGGATTAAGTGAAAAACGTTCGTCTCCATAGCCGAACTGAAGCGGATTCTCGAAGCGAATAGCATTGTGCCAGAGCAAGCCACCGAAGGCTAACGCTGGCCCAATCATCAGCAGCGCCGCCAGCGGCCAGAGTGCTCTGGGACGGTGTTGTTCCCAGAGTAGATACAATACTGGCAGAACGTAGATCAAGGCGCTGGCGCGTGTCAGGATGGCGATGCCCATCATCAGCGCGGCAATGCCCACACCTATCCAGCGGCCACGTGTGGTGCGAGGAAGCGCAATCGCTGCGACAGCTGTGGTGAGAGCCCCGGCCACCACAGCCTCAGCAAAGAAAAGACGGCCGTAAGGCCATGCCATGGTCGCGAGGCCTGCAACTGCCGCCACCATGACCCCGCGTCGCGTCCCGTATTTTTCCTGGGCTAGCGTGAATAGAGCAGCTATTGCCAGTGCCATTGCCGCGGCAGGAACCACCATCACATAGATGGCCCCGAGGGCGTAGCGTTCAGCCGTGTCTGTTTTGGCGATATTTTCGGCATGTTGGACCAGTGGTGTCGCCAGCAGGGCCATGCCTGGATCGTATTTACTGTAGGTGTAGCCATCGGCACCACGAACAATCTGGGGAAGTACGAGGTCAGGGATCCGCCAGTGACCATCGAGCGCGATGGCTCGCGTTGATTCGTACATGACGACGGCATCACTGCTATAGAACGGGGTGCCAACTGAAAGAACGTATAGGGCTAGGAACGCCAGGAAAATGGCAATAGGGAGCAATCGATGCATCAGTGAATGCGGACGCCGGTCGCATCGCCAAGGGAGGCCCAGACCCGACGCGGGGCAGTCGTGTCCAGGATCAGAATGCGGGGCGAGCCACCAATCAGGACGTTCCCGGAGCGATCAACCTCTGCGATAGGCGTCGCAATGACGTGGACGGTGGTTTCGCTGGGACCAACGCCGTAACGTGGCTCCGGGAGCGGGTTACCGGCAGCATCAGTAAGCTGCACGGTATCCTCGAAGCTCGCCTCGATCCAGAAATCGACCGATTCTGTTCCGGCGGACCACATCACAAAAATCGTCTGTGACGGCTGGCGCAGAACGATCAAGCGTGCATTGGTACTGCGGCCGGCGGTGGCAGTTAATGAGTCAGCGAACAGCGCGACCACATGGGCATAGGCATCAAATGCCGGGCGCCGGCTGTTGTCGCTCCGCACCAGACCATAGGGGGGCGTTGTTGCAGGATTGAAATTGCTATCGAAGAGTTTGTAGATTGCGATTCGTTCAGCGCCGGCAGCCAATCCCAGCGACGTCCCCTGCACGATGAAATCGACCTGTTGTTCAAGGCTGATCTGTACGGTAGCCTCCGACATACCCCCAACGGGATCGAGGGTGGGGACGGCGTTGAGTTCGGTAATCCAGATGTGCTTATCGCTCAAACCTGCCTCATCGAGGAGTTGCCTGGCGGCGGCCGGGATATCGCCGGCCGCATACGTGGTGCTGTTGAAACCATTGATTGGTTCAGGCTGGATCAGGATATTGAGGGTGACGCCATCGAAATAGTAGCC